>JAAZHP010000248.1 GCA_012510625.1 Bacillota bacterium | reverse complement strand
AGATCCTTCGCTGCGCTCAGGATGACACAAAAAAAGCTCAGGATAACACTAAAGGTATTTTGCTTTAAACCAGGTATTTGTGTTGCTTTCCGGTACGTTTTTGGGCGGCTCATGAGCCGCCCCTACAACTGTTCCGGCTTGGCTATGCCAGCAGGGCGCGGGCAAAATCGGCGGCGTCAAAGGGCAGCAGATCATCGAGCTTCTCGCCAACTCCCACGTAGCAGACCGGCACCTTCAGGACATCCTGGATCCCTACGACAATGCCGCCGCGGGCGGTCCCGTCAAGCTTGGTCAGCACCAGGCCGGTTACCGGCACCGCATCGTTGAAGTAGCGCGCCTGGGCAATCCCGTTATGGCCGGTGGTGGCGTCGATTACTAAAAGGACGCGGTGCGGCGCTCCCGGCTGGACACGCCCGATGACGCGGTTGATCTTTTTCAGCTCTTCCATCAGGTTTACCCTGGTATGCAGCCGCCCGGCGGTATCGCCAATAATCACATCGATTCCCCGCGCCCGGGCGGCATTGAGGGCGTCATAAAATACCGCCGAAGGATCGGAGCCCGGCTGCTGCTTGATCAGCCCCGCTCCGGCTCTCTCAGCCCAGATCTGCAGCTGATCGATAGCGGCGGCCCGGAAAGTGTCTCCGGCAACCAGGAGCACCTCGCGGCCTTCCTGCCGGTAGCGGTAGGCCAGCTTGGCTGCGGTGGTTGTTTTTCCGGAGCCGTTTACCCCCACAAGCAAGATCACCAGCGGATCCCGGCCAGGCTCCGGCCGCTCTTCTGGCAGTGAGAGCATGGCGGCAATCTCCTCCACGAGAATTTCTCTGGTCTCGACAGCGCTGCGCACTTTGCGCCGCCCGGTCTCGCGGCGAAGCTGCTCGACAAGCTTTAGCGCCGCTTCAACGCCCACATCGCCCAGGATGAGGGCTTCCTCCAGCGACTCGAAAAATTCTTCGTTCAGCTCCCCTTCGCGAAAGAGATGATCGAGCCGCCGCAGAAAACCCTCTCTGCTTCTGGCCAGCCCGGCCTTTAATCGTTCTACTAAATTCAAATTAACGCTCTCCTCAACTTACTTTCTGATCCAGCTTCAGGGAGACCAGCCTGGAAACCCCTTCTTCAGGCATCGTCACCCCGTATAAAAGATCCGCTTCTTCCATCGTCCGCCGCCGGTGGGTAATCAGAATAAACTGCGCATTCCGGGAGGCCTGCTTCAGATAAGCCGTAAAGCGGGACAGGTTGACATCATCCAGGGCCGACTCCACCTCGTCAAGAAGGTAGAAGGGCGCCGGTTTATAACGCAGAATGGCGAAGACCAGCGCCACCGCAGTCAATGACTTCTCTCCCGAAGAAAGCAGCGAAATATTCTGCAGCCTTTTCCCCGGCGGTTGGGCCACAATTTCAATTCCCGCCTCCAGCAGGTTCTCCGGATCGGTCAGCCTGAGTTCCACCCGGCCTCCCTGGAAAAGCTCCCTGAACACTTCCTGCAAATTGCGTTTGATCTCCGCGAAGGCTTCTTTAAAGAAATGAGCCATCCTCTCATCAATTTCACTGATAACGCGGTGCAGTGAAACCTCGCCCCGCCTGAGATCATCCTGCTGCTCCTTCAAAAAGTCTATCCGATCCTGCAGCCGGGCCAGCTCGTCAATGGCGCCAAGATTGACCGCGCCAAGAGCGTCGATATCCTCGTTCAGGGTCTCGATTAATCCTTCGCATTCCACGGCGTCAAAATCCGGCTCCACCGGAACCGGCTCAGCGGGGCCGAAAAGCTCATTAAAGCGCTCCAACTGGTAAGCGATCTCTGTTTGAAGCCGGCTCTGTTCTACGGCATACTGCCTCTCTCTTTTTTCTTGGCCGGCCAGCCGGCTCCTGCTCCGCCGCTGCTGCTGCTCCAGATCCACCAGCGCCGCAGTCAAGGCTCCGGCCTCCTTCTTACGCTCCTGAAGCTCGAGTGTCAGGGCGGCGCTTTCTTCGCGCAGCTGCTGCAGGATGACAGAGCCTTTCTCCCGGGCGGCGTCGATCTCCGCCAGGGCTTCTGCAAATCTGGCTGCTTCACGCTTTATTTCCGCCTGCTCCTGCAGGGGCCCGGCCAGGTCTTCAGAGAGCTTCTCCAGGTTCTTTTGTAAAGATTGCTCCTGCTCCTCTAAAGAGTTAATCCTGAGCATCGCCGCCGTCAACTTGGCGTCAAGCTCTTTCTTTTCAGATAGGCCCCGCCTGTAAATCTCTTTTTCCCCTTCCAGTTCCGCTTCAGCCATGGCGATCTCTTCGGCACAGGTTCGCTCCTCTCCGGCAAGAGCTTCCCGGCGTTTGCCCAGTTCTTCCACCTCGGCATCCAGTTCCCGTAGCGCCGCAGCAGCGTCCTGCCGGCGCTGCTGCAGGATGCGGAAGGCGGTGGCGTTCTCTTCAACCGCTTTTTCAGCCTTCCGGAGAGTCCCGGCCAGCTCTGCCTGCTTCTGCCGCAGCGCGGCCGCTTCTGCCTCAGCCTGCTCTATTTTTTGCCTCGCCCCTGCGATCTGCTCTTCCCAGCTGCGCTTCTTTTTATGCAGCAAGTCCAGCGCCCGCCCAAGGTCTTCGATTTCACGGCGCCTTCCCAGCGGCATACCAGCGCTGCGCCGGGGCATACTGCCCCCCCGGATAGCCCCCCCGGGGTTAATCAGATCGCCTTCCAGGGAGATAATCCGGCAGCTGTAATTGATCATGCGAGCCGCCTCTGTCGCCACCTCCAGGTCGCGGCAGATAAGAATGGAGCCCAGGAGATAGCGGACCACCTTTTCGTAAGCCGGGTCGACCTCCACCAGTTCCGAAGCTTTGCCAAAAACACCGTTCAGCTGCCGCCAGCCCGGATAGCGCTCCAAACCCGATTCAGCCGGGCGGATCGTATCCAGGGGCAAAAAGGTGCACCAGCCCAGTTTCCTCTCCTTAAGAAAGCGGATCGCCTCCAGAGCGGCCTTTTCATTATCGACAACAATATACTGCAGCGCAGGCCCCAGGGCAGCCTCAATGGCCCGCAGGAAACGCTCTTCCACCGAGATCAGGTCTACCACAGGGCCGATAATCCCGGGCAGAGAAGCCCGGTTCTGGATTATTTCCCGCACTCCCCGGTAATATCCGCTTAAGCCGGCTTCCTGGTCTTTGAGCAGCTGTAAACGGCTTTGCATCCCGCCAATTTCTTCACGGCAGCGCTGCTCCTCTTGCTGCAGGCCGGCCAGTTCCCGGTTGATCTTCTCCAGCCGCTGCTGTATTCCGGCCGCCTGCGCCGCCGCCTCTGCCGCACGCTCTTTGACCTCCCCGGCAGCGGTGTCCAGTTCTTCCTGCCTGGAGCCAAGCCGTGCCGCTTCTCCGGCAAGAGAAGTCTCTTCCTGCAATAGCGCCGCGCGCCGCCGGCTTAACCGTTCCTCCTGCTGCTGCAGCTCCTCCAGCGAGGCCTGAATCCCCTTCTGCCGGGCTACCGCCCGGTAGAGGCGCTGCTGCTGCTCCTCTACATCTCCGGTTAAAAATTCCTTCTCCAGCTGCTCTTTTTTTTGCAGGAGCAGGCGATAGCTCTCTTTTTCGCCGGCCAGGGTCTCTCTTTTCAGATGGAGCTCGCGGGCATAATCCTCTTTTTCTTTATTTAACCTCTTGATCCCGGAAGTAAGCTGCGCCAGGCGCCGCTCATTCTGAGCCATCTGTTCCCGGTAGCGGTTTTCCCGTTCTTCCAGCAGCCGCAGCTCGTTTTCCTGCCGCTCCATCTCCCGGGAAACACGGTTTGGCTTCTGCTCGAGCGCTCCCAAGTGTCTCTCTTTCTCTTGCTGCAGCATTTTCAACTGCTGCAGCTTCTCTTCCTGCAGCCCGCTGCGAGCCGCCACAGCGCTCAGCGAATCGGTGATCCGCTGCAGCCGCCGCTCCACCCCGGCCAGATTCTCCCGGGTAAGGTGGAGCCGGTAAGAAAGAAGTTCCTTCTGGGCGCGATCCAGCCTCTCTTTCAGATCCCGGTATTGCCGTGCCGTCTCCGCCTGCAGGGTAAGCGGTTCAATCTGCGACTCCAGCTCAATAATCAGGTCTTGAACGCGCACCAGGTTTTCCCTGGTCTCTTCCAACCGCCGCTGCGCTTCGCTTTTGCGCAGTTTATACTTTAGAATGCCGGCGGCCTCTTCGAAAATTTCCCTTCTGTCCTCAGGCTTGCTGTTGATAATTTCTTCAACGCGGCCCTGTCCGACAACAGAATAGATTTCCCGGCCCACTCCCGTATCCAGGAAAAGCCCGGTAATGTCTTTCAGACGGCAGGGTGAGTTGTTGATCAGGTATTCGCTTTCGCCGGACCGGTAAATCCGGCGGGTGACGGTAATCTCCTCGTAATCGAGATTCAAGGCCGGCCCGGCCTCGCCGAAGGTCAGCGAGACCTCGGCGTAATTAAGAGCCTTGCGTCCGGCGCTGCCTGAAAAAATTACCTCTTCCATCCGGTTGCCGCGCAGCGCTTTTACACTCTGCTCGCCCAGGGCCCAGCGGACAGCATCAACCAGGTTGCTTTTACCGCACCCATTGGGGCCGATAACAGCGGTAATGCCCTTGCCCAGCTCCAGTTCCGTCCTGTCGGCAAAAGATTTAAAGCCAAATATTTCGATGCGTTTTAGATACATTGCTGTTCTCCCAAGATAAAAATAAACCTGCCTGTTTCAGCAGGTTGAGACTTTGAGCTGTCCAGGGCCTATCTCGGCTCCACAATAAACTTTAAAGCCGTTCTCTCTTCACTATTGATCTCTATTTCCACAAATGCCGGTATAACTACAAGATTGATGCCGTTGGGAGCCAAAAACCCCCGGGCAATCGCCACTGCTTTGATCGCCTGGTTTACCGCGCCTGCACCCACCGCCTGTAGCTCAACTGAACCTTCGTTCCTGATCACCGCCGCTACTGCACCTGCAACTGCTTTTGGCTTCGAGTCCGCTGACACTCTCAAGGTCTCCATCCTCTAGAGCAGCTCTCCCTCCTTAAGTGGTTGGGTAAAAGGCAAGTAACATTTTTATGTTCTTGATTAATTAAGAAAATACCTGCTCCGGTCCGGATTTTCCTTCTTTTCAACAAAATTGCTCCGCGGGATAAGATGATCAGTTTAGCCTTAACCAGGCTTCTTTGGCCGCAGCCTGCTCTGCCTCTTTTTTGCTCCGCCCGCAGCCGCGGCCCACCCCGCCCCGGCCGCCGACGAGCACTTCCGCTTCAAATACCTTATCGTGATCGGGGCCGCTTTCCCGGACAATGCGGTATTCGGGAGTAACCCCATCACGAGCCTGGATTAGCTCCTGCAGCAAGGTTTTGTAGTCGCGGGACAACACCCCTACGGCAAGTTTATCCAGGGCGGGACGGTAAAGCCGGATGATATATAAACGGCATTTTTCCAGCCCGCGGTCTATAAATAAAGCCCCAAAAAGCGCCTCCAGGGCATCGGACAGCAGCGAAGGGCGGCCGGCGCCGCCTCCCGCTGCTTCTCCTTTACCCAGGCGTAGATAGGAACCGAGTCCGAGCTTCTCTGCCAGATCGGCCAGGGTGGCTTCGCAGACCAGTTGGGCGCGAAGCCTGGTCAGCTTTCCTTCAGGGAGGTGAGGGTATAAAAAATAAAGATGATCGCTGATAACCAGCTGTAAAACAGCATCTCCCAGAAACTCCAGGCGCTCGTTATGAGCGTTGGCTTTCCCTTTTTCATGCGCAAAAGAAGAGTGCGTCAGCGCCTGTTCGTAAAGCTTGCTGTCCCCGAACTCCCAGCCAAGAGTTTTCAGAAACTCCTTTACCCGGTCTGACCAGGAAAGAGCTTGCTCTTTCGCGTTATTCACCAACATAGCGTTTCACCACCAGCGTGGCATTGGTTCCACCGAAGCCAAATGAATTGTTCAAAGCAACATCAATCTTCATGGCGCGCGCCCGGTTGGGCACGTAGTCCAGGTCACAGTCCGGATCTGGAAACTCGTAATTGATCGTCGGATGGACCGTCTGATGCTCTATGCAGAGGAGGGTGGCAATAAGCTCCACCGCTCCCGCCGCCCCCAGCAGGTGGCCGGTCATAGATTTGGTCGAACTAACCGCCAGGCTGGAGGCATGCCGGCCAAAGGTCTTTTTTATGGCCAGCGTTTCTATGCGGTCGTTATATTCGGTAGAAGTGCCGTGCGCATTGATATAGTCAACGGCCTCCGGCGCCAGGCCTGCGCTCTCAAGGGCCCGCTGCATGCTTAAAACGGCCCCGGCCCCTTCAGGATCCGGCGCGGTAATATGGTAAGCATCAGCTGACATCCCGTAACCGGCCAGCTCTGCGTAGATATGGGCACCGCGTTTTAAAGCATGATCGAGCGATTCGAGAATGACAATACCGGCGCCCTCGCCCATGACAAAGCCGTCTCTCTTCCTGTCAAAAGGGCGGGAAGCCTGTGCCGGTTCATCGTTGCGCGTCGAGAGGGCCCGGGCAGAGCAGAACCCGGCAAAGGCGATCTCGCTGATGGCCGCCTCGGCCCCGCCCGCCACCATGATCTCAGCCTCTCCGCGCTGGATCACGCGATAAGCGTCGCCGACGGCATGATTGGAGCTGGCGCAGGCGGTGGCAGCGGTCGAATTGGGTCCCCTCAACAGGAGCAGGATGGAAATATAGCCGGCGGCCATGTTGGCGATGAGCGCCGGAACCAGGAAGGGGCTTACTCGCCGCGGCCCTTTCTCCAGGAGTAAGCTGTACTGCTCCTCAATTGTTCTGATCCCGCCAATGCCCGAGCCGACGAACACCCCCGCCGCATCCCGGTCGATCTCGTCCCGATCCAGGCCGGCATCGCGCCAGGCCATCAGGGCGGCTGCAGCGCCAAACTGGGTGAAGCGGTCCATCTTTTTGGCTTCCCTTTTTTCCATGTAGCGGGCCGGGTCAAAATCAGGAACCTCACCGGCTATCTGGCACGGGTAGCTGCCGGCATCAAAAGCGGTTACCTTCCGGATGCCACTGCGTCCCTTTAATAGGCCCTGCCAGAATTCTTCTTTGCCTGACCCGATGGGGGTGACCATCCCCATTCCGGTCACCGCAACTCTGCGCACGTTCTCACCTCAACCGGCTAGAGCTTGGATTCAATATACTTGACGATATCGCCAATGGTTTTGATATTTTCGATCTCCTGGTCTGATATTTCCAGATCGAACTCTTCTTCCAGCGCCATCACCAGCTCGACAATGTCGAGAGAATCGGCATCGATTTCTTCGAAAGTGGTCTCTGCCGTAAGACTTTCCAGCGCCACTTCGAGCTGCTCGGAAACTATGGATTTAACCTTCGCCTCAACGTTCACCCGGAACACCTCCTTCCCGTTATTACTATTCAACCTAGATCATAATACCACCGTCAACCGATATCACCTCTCCGGTGATATAGCTGCCGGCGGCGGCAAGAAACAAAATTACTTCGGCCACATCTTCAGCTTTGCCGAAGCGGCCTAAAGAAATATTTTTCAAGGCTTCTTCTTTCAGCCCTGCAGGCAGCGCCGCGGTCATCTCGGTTTCAATAAATCCAGGGGCTACGGCGTTAACCGTAATCCCGCGCGATCCCAGCTCCTTGGCCAGTGAGCGGGTAAAGGCGATCACCCCGCCCTTGGCCGCGGCATAATTGGCCTGGCCGCTGTTCCCGTGAATACCCGCTGCGGAGGCAATGTTTATTATCCGGCCGCCGCTTTTCTGCCTTAACATGGGCCGCAATACCGCCCGGGTGGCGTTAAAAATGCCGGTTAAGTTGACATCAATTACTTCCCGCCATTCTTCCGGTTTCATCCTGATCAGTAAATTATCT
>JAAZHP010000030.1 GCA_012510625.1 Bacillota bacterium | reverse complement strand
TACAGAGGTGCGGGCTCCCCGGGGTCATCGCTTTATTTTTGACGGATTCTTTCCCGGGACGATTATTGAAAAAATGGATGAGGCGGAAAGGGAATTTGGCGCCGCCGATCTGGTTGAAATACCGGTTTTTCACCGCATTGCAGCAGGAGCGCCTGGCTTTATGAATGATCAGTCTGAAGACCGGTTTTGCCTGCCCCGGGAGTGGGTCAAGGGCAAAGGAGACGGCAGGCTGTTTATGCTCAAGGTCGAAGGTGACAGCATGATCGGGGTGGATATTAACCACGGCGATTATGTCCTGGTCAGAAAACAAGAGACGGCGGAGAATACCGATATTGTGGTGGCCGCCCTGGGGGAAGAAGCAACCTTGAAAGAATTTATGAAGATCGGCGGCCGGGTCTTTCTCATCCCCAAGAACAGTAAGTACAGCCGCATCGAGGTGGAATCGGAACGGGCCCGGGTGCTGGGCAAGGTTATCGGCATAGTCAAACCGCGGAGGGCTGATGCCGGATAACAGTTCAGGCCGGGCGGGCTGTCCGGTCAGTTTATTGGTACTATTTCCCTGAAGCATAAGGTATAATAAGGGCGGGGCGGTAAAATGCGGGAAGCGCGAAAATAAAAGAACGGCACCTGAAGCTTCTCCAGGAGGAGTTGCTTAGGATCCCGGGCGAGTTGATCAGGCTAAACCCTGAAAAGATAATTTTTTTGGGTCGGCCGCCCGGGGGGAGCAATCCTTGACCCAGCGACCTTGACTTTATCGTAGTGGTTAATAATGGCAGCTTCGGGGAGAATTTTATCGAACGATGTGCCCGGGTTTACAAGACTGTGAAGCCCCGGACGGCAGTAGATATTCTGGTTTATACGGTCGAGGAATTCGAAGCCATCAAGGAAAAGAACCTCTCATTAAAGCGGCGCTGAAGGAGGGGAAAATACTATATGAAAAAAAGAGATAAAGACGAAGGCTACCGCTGGTTGGAACAGGCCAGCGCAGATTTACATGGCGCCAATGTTCTTTTGATAACAAAATATACCATATGGTTTGCTTCATTTCCCAGCAAATTGCTGAAAAGGCCTTGAAGGCTTATCTGTATGCCCGGGGCGAGGAGATTGTTACCGGGTACTCCGTCACTTCCCTATGCGAATGGGCAGAAAATTACACCGCGTCTTTGCAGAATTGAGGGAAGAAATTTCTTTTTTGAATGGCTATCATATTGCTGCTCGCTATCCGAATGGACTTCCTGATGGCATTCCGGCCACGGTGTTTAACCGGAAACCTGCGGAAGAGGCGCTGCGAGCGGCCAAAAGAGCCGTTGATTTTGTTGAAAAATTACTTAATGAATGAAACTCTCAAATAGGTGGATACAAGGGGGTCAGAGCCATGGATAAGATTTCGCTGCCACAGCCGGAAATAAAAGGATGTCTTTCGTTGGAGGAGGCGATCCATGACCGCATATCGCGGCGCAGTTTTAAAGACCAGGGCTTGAGCCTGGCCCAGGCGGGGCAGCTGCTCTGGTCCGCAGGCGGGCTGGGTGCAGAAGGCGCTGCCGGGGTGTCGCGGGCCGCTCCTTCAGCCGGGGCCACCTACCCGCTGGAGCTTTACCTGGTGGCGGGCAAAGTAGAGGGCCTTGCTCCCGGGCTCTATCACTATGTTCACCGGGCCCATGCGCTGGCCATGCTGCAGTGGGGTGATCTGAGGGCAAAGCTGGCCCGGGCCTGCCTGGGGCAGGAGATGGTGGCCCAGGCGCCGCTTTCTATTGTCCTGGTAGCCCATTATGAAAGGACCACCCGGCGTTATGGCGAACGCGGCTATCGTTATGTATATATGGAAGCAGGCTACGTATCACAGAATATCTACCTGCAGGCCGAAGCGCTGCAACTGGGCACGGTTGCCGTGGGCGCTTTTGATGACGCCGCGGTGAAAGAGATCCTGGCAGTAGAAGGAGCTCCCCTGCTGCTCATGCCGGTAGGCGCCAGGTAGCGCATCCATATTGCCGCATGGATAAAAGGTGGAACCTTTAGAGATAAATGGCTGTCTAAATAGAGAGAAGAGATAAAGAGAGAGATAGGGAAAGAGGGGGTCAAAGCAATGCAGGGAATTTATTTCCCCAGGTTTCGCTATGTACTAATGGCGCTGCAAGCCGCGGTTATGGTCGTAGCCGCTTTGTTTTCAATTGCCCGGGAAACAACTTTGCTGGTATCACTGCGGTCATTATTTTTGCTTCTGGCAGCTTACAGCCTGAGCGTTCTCTTCCCATGTACCCTGGAAACATTAACATGGTTATGTTTTGGCCTTGGGCTGGCGGGAACATTCATGGGTATTACAGCTCTGGCCGGCGCAGCCTGCTCCCACCTGGGGCTGGATCTGCTCGCCTTTGCCATAGATAAGCCCAGCTATATGTACGGCCTGCCCCAGGTTAAATCCTATTTTGCCAACCCCAATGCCTTTGGGTTATTATTAGTTTTCTGCATCGCCGGTTTAATTATATTGTTTACTCTTTTCCGGGATCGGGTGGAACGTAAAGGGCTGGTGGTGGTGTTGTTTTATATTGTTCTGGCGATCCAGCTCTCTGCCCTTACCCTTACTTTTTCCCGGGCGGCCTTTGTAGCCCTGGCTTTGTTCGTCTCATGCTTTGCCTGGCTGAACAACCGGCGTCCCAGTGTTGCTCCTCTATTATTGCTGGGCGCCGTGGTCCTTTTCAGCCGCCAGGCG
Source organism: Bacillota bacterium (assembly GCA_012510625.1). GTDB lineage: Bacteria > Bacillota > Dethiobacteria > DTU022 > DTU022 > JAAZIN01. The sequence continues at coordinate 128 of JAAZHP010000030.1, read as the reverse complement.
TTTGAAAGCACCAATATGAGTGAAATGCTGATTGCCTTGTTTAGCGGCCGGCTTAAACTATGGGCTGAGGGGTTCAGGCTGTTTACTCAATATCCTCTTTTGGGGACGGGCCTTGGCGGCTGGTTCGC
>JAAZHP010000247.1 GCA_012510625.1 Bacillota bacterium | reverse complement strand
GCGACGCGGGCGGCCATCGAGGAGAAGAAGCCCGGAGTTACACGGGATCGCCTTTACGGCAGCGCTGAATGGCAGGGAGAGAGTTTCATTCTTATCGATACGGGCGGAATCAGCTTTGATCGGGACGATCCCCTGACCCGGCAGGTGCGCCGCCAGGCCGATCTGGCCATTGAGGAAGCCCAGGTGATTATTTTTCTGCTTGACGGCCGGGAGGGCCCGGTCCCGCTGGATATGGAGATCGCCGACAGGCTGCGCCGAAGCGGCAAGCCTGTAATACCCGTGGTTAACAAGCTGGATCAACCGGCGGACATGGGCGAAGCCACGGCTTTCTACAGCCTGGGCATGGGCGATCCGCTGCCTATTTCTGCGGCTCACGGGCGCGGTACAGGCGACCTGCTCGATCGAATCTGCGAACTGCTTCCCGAGGAGCCGGCGGACACCGGGCCGGCAGAGGATGCCATCAAGGTGGCCCTGATCGGCCGGCCCAATGTGGGCAAGTCGCAGCTGCTTAATACTATCCTGGGGCGGGAGCGGGTAATTGTCAGCGATACTCCGGGGACAACCCGCGATGCCATCGATACTCCCTTTAACTATGACGGACGTCACTACGTCCTTATTGATACCGCCGGAGTGCGCCGGAAAAGCAGGGTCAAGGAGACGGTTGAATATTACAGTGTAATCCGCTCGCTGAGAGCGATTGAGCGCGCCGATATAGCCCTGCTGCTGCTCGATGCGGCAGAGGGGATTGCCGAGCAGGACCGGAAGCTGGCCGGATATACTGACCAGGCCGGCCGGGGCCTGATTATCGGTGTAAACAAGTGGGATCTAACCAAGGAGAGACAGCAGGCGCGGCGGGAGTGGCTGGAGGAAATTTCCCGCGCCTTTGCTTTTGCTCCTTATGCAGAAGTTATCTTCCTTTCCGCCTTAACCGGCAGCCGGGTGCAGTCTCTTTTTCCTCTATTTGACAGGGTGCGGCAGGAGCTCTACAGGCGGGTGCCCACATCGCTGCTGAATGAGCTGGTCATCGATGCCCTGGCCGTAAATCCGCCTCCTTCACACAAGGGGAAGCGGTTGAAAATCTACTACGCCTCACAGGTGGCGGTAAAGCCGCCCAGCTTCGTCTTTTTTGTGAATAATCCCCAATTCATGCACTTTTCTTACCGGCGTTACCTGGAAAACAGGCTCCGCGAAGCCTTTGACTTTAGCGGCGTCCCGCTGCGCCTTAAGATCAGGGCGCGCCGGGAAAAGGAGGACTGAAAATATGGGCTATCTGTCTGTGGGAGCCGCTTACTTGATGGGCTCGATTCCCTTCGGTTATATTTTTACCAGGATTTTTAGAAAGGTTGATATCCGCCGCTACGGCAGCGGCAATATTGGAGCGACCAACGTGCTCCGCCTGATGGGCTGGCGCGCCGCGCTGCCGGTGTTCCTGCTCGACGCCGGAAAGGGAGCCGCTGCGGTTCTGCTGGCCCGCGCCTGCAGCGGCGAGACCATCATCGTGCTGGCTGCCGCTCTGGCCGTGCTGCTGGGTCACTGTTTTCCGCTCTTTCTAAAATTTAAAGGAGGCAAGGGGGCGGCTACCGGTGTGGGCTTGCTCATCTCTATTTCCGCTCCCGTGTGCGCCGCCGCAGTTTTGCTTGCAGTTATCGTCATTGCCCTGACCCGCTACGTTTCCCTCGGTTCAATTACCGGGGCCTTTTCAGTCCCTTTTCTATTTCTGCTCTTCGGATTCGATCCGCTCTATGTCATATTCGGAGCGGCGATGGCGCTGCTGGTGATCCTGCGGCACCGTGAAAATATCGGGCGCTTGATTAGCGGAACAGAGGCCAGGTTCGGTCAAAAGATCAACCCCCGCGGCGAGGAGGAGAGCTAGTGGAGGCGGCGGTAGTCGGAGCGGGAGGCTGGGGAACGGCGCTGGCGGTTTTGCTGGCGGATAAAGGCTGCCGGGTCAGCTTCTGGATGCGGAGCCAGGATGT
>JAAZHP010000246.1 GCA_012510625.1 Bacillota bacterium | reverse complement strand
TTGTAGCTAAAGGTAACGCGATCAAAAACTATTTCGCCTCTCAGGCGGCCGGCCGGGCGGGCATCCTTCCGATCCACGATATCAGGTTTAATCTGCAGCGTCTCCACGAAACGGTGAAAGCCGGCCATCCCCCGCTGGTATGTCTCCACCAGGATGGAGATCCGCCTTACAGGCTGCAGGAACATATTCACATAAAGCAGGAAGCCAACCAGCGTCCCCAGCGTAATCTGCCCCCGGTAGACGAAATAGCCGCCGAAGGAGAGAACGACGAGGTTGATCAGGTTGGAGAAGAAGTTCACCCCGGAAAAAAACTGGGCCATGACCCGGAAGGATCTCTGCTTGGAACGGCGGAAATTACGATTATCCCGCTCAAATTTCTCCTTTTCGTACCATTCGTTGGTAAAGGATTTGACCACCCGCACACCGGAGATGCTGTCTTCTACCCGGGCATTGATATCGGCTACCTTCAGGCGCACATCGCGGAAGGTATCCTGCATCTGCTTGTTCTTGACCACGGCAAACCAGATCATCACCGGGACTATCATAAACGCCAGCAGGGTCAGCTGCCAGTTGATGGTTATCATAATGATGAAGGCTCCGCAGAGCGTCACCGCGGCAATGAAGAGATCTTCGGGCCCGTGATGGGCCAGCTCAGAAATCTCGTTAAGATCGTTAACCAGGCGGGACATGATGTGGCCGGTTTTGGTGTTGTCAAAGTAGCGGAAAGAGAGCTTCTGAATATGGTCAAAGAGGTCCTGGCGCATATCATACTCCATGCGCACACCGAGGACATGGCCCCAGTAATCAACGATATACTGGAGCAGCGCCCGCAGCAGGTAGAGCCCCAGCAGGCCGGCGCAGATACGGAAAAAGAGGTCCAGGTCCCGCTGCGGCAGGATCCCGTCGATAACCCGCTGCACGGCAACCGGGAAAACCAGGTCCAGCCCGGCCATGGCAAAAGCGCAGCTAAAGTCGATCATAAAGAGCGGCAGGTGAGGCCGGTAATATTTCGCAAAACGTCTCAGCAAACTTCATGGCTCCTTTAAAGAAATGTTTATCCCGCATTATTTAATGGCGCGGCATTAACCATGCGGTCTCCGGGCTGGGAGAGAACCCCGCCCCTGTGCAGGCAGGGAGGCCGCGAGCCCCCCTAAAACATATCCTGCGCTCAGGACAGGTTTTCCATCGCGTAAGAGGGCTTATGGGCCAGCTGCTGCCACTGCGTGCGGCGGTAACGGCCGATCATGATCAGCGAGGTGACCAGGTACTGCAGCGCCGTCACCCACCAGACATAGGTCACATCAAGTTCCAAAACAAAAACCACAAGATAAATCAGGGGCAGCCGCACCAGGATGCTGGCGATAAAACTGGCCAGGAACGGCCCCCTGGTATCACCGGCCCCTTTCAGTGCCCCCGCCAGGGTATAGGCGATGGCAATGAAGGGCTGCTCTACGGCGGCAATGCGCAGACAGGCAATTCCCAGGCTGAGAACCTCCGCCTCGGGCGGGTTAAATATGCGCATGATATAATGCGGGAAAAAGAAAAAGACAAGACCAATCCCGCTCATCAGCACCGTAGCCATGATCGTGGCTATAGTCCCGGTCTTAACCGCTTCATCGGGCTTGCCCGCGCCCAGGCGCTGTCCCACCAGGGTGGTCGCGGCAATGGCAAAAGCGAAACCGGGCATAAAAGAAAATGATTCAGTAGCCACTGTGGCGGTGTTGGCCGCGAAGCTGATTGGGCCCAGCGCAACAATCCAGGTCATCGAAAAAATCCGGCTGATGTTGTAAACAATCTCTTCCAGCCCCACCGGATAGCTGATTGTAAAAATACCTTTTATTACAGGTTTCCTGATGGGCAGGAAACTGCTCCGGGAGAGCGCCAGATCGCGCCGCCGCCTGAAAAGATAAAGCAATCCTACCGCCAACCCGATGGCCTGGGCGGTTCCTGTTGCCAGCGCCGCACCCTTCACTCCCAGCGCCGGAAAGCCTAATTTTCCGAATATGAGCACATAATCAAAAAAAATGTTGTGAACATTGGTAAACAGGGCGATATACATGGGCACGCGGGTATTCCCCATGCCCCGGATAACTCCGTTGACCACCAGAACCAGCAGCCATAAGATCCCACCGCTGAAAAGTGTGGCATAATAATATTCTACCGTCAGCACGGCGGTGGGTTCATCTTTGAGCGCCCAAAAACAGAATGGCTTCCCGAAAATACCCAGTACCAGGGCCAGAACACAAGTGATTATCAGGCCCAGTGACAGCGCCTGTCCGGCAGTCAGCCCGGCGTTCTCCTTATCATCTGCCCCAACAAAACGGGCCACCAGCGAATTGACTCCGATGCCGAGCGCCCCGCAGACGGCAATTACTCCAAAGAGTAGCGAGGCGGCATATTCTACAGCCGAAGCCTCCCTGGCACCCAGGCGCATCACCATGGCGGCGTCGCAAATCCAGTAAAGAGTATGCAAGGACATTTCGAGAACCGCCGGCCAGGCCAGGATAAGAATACTCCGAACCGG
>JAAZHP010000004.1 GCA_012510625.1 Bacillota bacterium | reverse complement strand
TTCACCTGCCCAGGCTGGTCCGAGTGGTACAGGCGCCTAAATAAGCGGCTGTGTAAAGCAGTCAGTTTGGGCGCTACACCGGAGGGATAAAAGCCCAGGCGGGTAGGTTTCGCTCGCAGCCTACTTGCCCGGGCTTTTAAACTAGGGGGTGATCCCTGAAGAAAGAGTAAAGAGGCGTCTGTTTTGGTAATCTAGAGCAGAACCATTTAAGGAGGATAAAGATGGAAAAGTTTTTCAAGCTCAAGGAGAACAATACAAACGTACGCACGGAAATCATCGCCGGAATTACAACTTTTATGACCATGGCCTACATTATCTTTGTCAACCCCGACATCCTTTCTGCTACTGGGATGGACAAGGGAGCGGTGATGACCGCGACGATAGTGTCAGCCGGATTGACCACCATCCTGATGGGCTTGATGACCAACTATCCTTTCGCCCTGGCCAGCGGAATGGGGCTTAATGCTTTTTTTGCCTTTGTTATTGCCCCCCAGTACGGCTGGCAGGCAGCCCTGGGAGCGGTCCTTATTTCAGGGATAGTCTTTATAATCCTGTCTGTGACCGGGGCGATCGGGTATATCGATGCCGCCGTGCCCACAACGCTGAAGCGGGCCGTGGCCGCGGGGATTGGCCTCTTTATTGCCTATATCGGGCTGCAGAGCGGGGGTATCATTGTTTCCGATGAAGCTACACAGGTAGCACTGGGTGATCTGACCCAGCCCGGGCCGCTGCTAACGCTGATCGGCATCCTGATCATCTCCGTGCTCATGGCCCGCCGGGTGCGGGGGGCTATCCTCATCGGGATCTTGCTGACCACAGTGGTAAGCTTCTTCATGGGAATTAAGGAACTGCCCAGCGGGATCGGCGATATTTTCGGCTTGCCGGCTTCGCTGGCCCCGATTGCCCTGAAGCTGGATCTGAAAGCAATTCTTTCAGTGCCCTTCTTCGTGATCTTTTCATTTCTCTTTGTTGATGTTTTCGATACCATGGGCACTCTCCTGGGAACGGGGGCCCGGGCCGGCTTTCTAGATGAGAAAGGGCGGCTTCCCCGCGTCAACCGGGCCATGCTCGCCGACGCCATCGGGACAGTGGGCGGCGCCCTGCTCGGCACCAGCACAGTAACCACCTACGTGGAAAGCACCGCCGGGGTTTCCGAAGGGGGGCGCACCGGGCTAACCTCGATTGTCACCGGGGTGCTCCTATTACTCACCCTCTTCCTGGCTCCGCTGGCTGGCCTGATTCCCTCGGAGGCAACGGCTCCGGCTCTGGTCATTGTGGGCGTGCTCATGGTCGGCGGGGTGATGAAAATTGACTTTGATGACTTTACCGAGGCTTTCCCGGCTTTCCTGACCATCATTTTTATGCCGCTGGCGTACAGCATCGCCGATGGAATTGCCTTCGGCTTTATCGCCTACCCTGTAGTGAAGCTCGTTGCCGGAAAAGGAAAAGAGGTCCACTGGCTGGTTTATCTCCTCGCCGTGGTGGCTCTGATCCATTTCTTCTATCCGGGTTAGAAGTGGGTTGAATTGTAACGGGGCTGTGCCAAAGCCTTTCAGTACAGCCCCATCGGCTTTCTATTTCCAGACCTCTTCCAAAGGGTTTTTAAGTCCCCCTTTATTAAAGGGGGATTTAGGGGGATTTAAAGAATATAAGGAAAGTCCTGCATTTTTGAGGTGATGGAATGTCTGCACAAGCGGAAGTGGGCATTGTCATGGGCAGCGATTCGGACCTGCCGGTGATGGCCGAAGCGGGCGCTGCGCTGGAGCGCTTTGGTGTTGCCTATGAAGCGGTTATTGCCAGCGCGCACCGCCATCCCGAGATGGTAGCCCGCTATGCCCGGGGCGCCGCGGAGGCCGGTTTGAAGGTGATTATCGCCGGCGCCGGCGGAGCCGCCCACCTGCCCGGGGTGATCGCTTCGCTGACCGCGCTTCCGGTAATCGGGGTGCCTGTGTCCACGCCTCACCTGGGGGGGGTCGATTCTCTCCTGGCCATTGTCCAAATGCCCCGCGGCGTACCGGTGGCCACGATGGCTGTAAACGGCGCTTTCAATGCCGGCCTGATGGCGGTGCAGATCTTGGCCCTGGAAAACAGGGGACTGCAGGAACAGCTGGTTCGATACCGCCGGGAGATGGCGGCGCAGATCGAGGAGAAAGACGAGCGCTTACGCCGGGTAGGTTTTCACCGGTATAAGGCCGGCGACCGGGTTCTTCATCCCGGAGAGGAGAGGCCACCGGATTAAGATCATTTCCCAAACCATAATAAACGGGTGTTGAGAAGATTTACACAGGGAACTTGGCCGGCAGTGTTACTGCAACCACAGGGAGGAAAACCAATGAATGCAAAAGACGAACAGCCCTGGCGGCAGCTGGGACTGACTGAAGGTGAATATGAACGCATCAGGAAGGATCTGGGGCGCGAACCGAACCTGGTGGAGCTGAACATCTACAGCGTGATGTGGTCGGAGCACTGCAGCTACAAGCATTCCCGGGCGGCGCTGCGCATGCTGCCGGTAGAGGGGCCCCACGTGCTCCAGGGGCCGGGGGAGAACGCCGGAGTGGTTGACCTTGGGGGCGGCCTGGGGGCGGCATTCAAGATCGAGAGCCACAATCACCCCACGGCGGTGGAGCCTTTCCAGGGCGCGGCTACGGGCGCCGGCGGGATTATCCGCGACATCGTGGCCATGGGGGCGCGCCCGGCAGCCTTGCTCGGCTCGCTGCGCTTCGGGCCGCTGGAGGACCGTCGCAGCCGCTATCTTTTTGAGAGGGCGGTTGCCGGAATAAACTGGTACGCCAAGGAGACAGGAATTCCGGTTGCCGGGGGCGAGATTTACTTTGAAGAGTGCTACCGGGGGAATCCCCTGGTCAACGCCATGTGCGTGGGCTTGCTGCCGGTAGAGCGGCTAATGCGGGGGCGGGCTTCCGGGGAGGGGAACCTGGTCCTGCTGGCCGGGGCGCTTACGGGCCGCGACGGGATCCACGGCGTCACCTTTGCCTCGGTGGAGCTTACCGCGGAGATCGAGGAAGAGGAGCGCCCGCCTGTGCAGGTGGGTGATGCCGCCCTGGGGAAGGCGCTGCTGGAAGCGACCCTGGAGGTGATTGAAAAAGACCTGGCCGTGGGGGTGCAGGACCTCGGCGGCGCCGGCCTGACCTGCGCCGTTACCGAGACGGCAGCCCGGGCCGGCAGCGGGATCGAGCTGGAGCTGGACCTGGTGCCGCTGCGCGAAGAGGGGATGACCGCTTACGAGATCCTCACCTCGGAATCGCAGGAGCGGATGCTCTTGATCGTTGAGCCGGAAAAGCGGGCAGAGGCTGCCGCGGCTTTTGAGAGGCGAGGGCTCTCCTGCACGGTAATCGGCCGGGTTGCCGGAGACGGGATGGTTACGGTAAAGCATCATGGGGAGACGGTAGCCCGGGTGCCGGCGAAAAGCGTGGCCGAAGGGGCTCCAGTTTATGAACCCGCTTTCTGTGAACCGGAATACTATGGCAGGCTGGCTGCTTTTGACCCCCTGGAGCTGCCGCAGGTGGACAATCTCAACGAGGCTCTCCTGAAAGTTCTCGGTTCGCCCGATGTAGCGGGAAGGGCATGGATTCAGAGCGGCAGGGGAGAGGTGAACGACGATGTGAGTATTGAAGGCGATCTTCCTGCAGGTACCGGAGGGGGCGGCGCAGCGCTGCTGCCGCTGCCGCATGGGCGGGCCCTGGCCATGGCGGTGGCCGGAAACGGGCGCCTGGTATACCTCGATCCCTACCGCGGAGCAATTTTTGCCGTCTGCGAGGCAGCGCGCCTGCTGGCCTGCGCCGGGGCGGAGCCGCTGGGAATTACCGACGGCCTTAACTTTGGGAACCCGGAGAAGCCGGAGGTATACTGGCAGTTTAAGCAGGCGGTTGAGGGGATTGCTGACGCTTGCCGGGCGCTGTCGCTGCCGGTTGTTGGCGGCAACGTGAGCTTCTACAATGAAGTAGAGGGTGAGGCGATTTACCCCACGCCGGTCATCGGTGCGGTGGGGCTCCAGGAAAATGCGGCGAAGAGCTGCAGCCCGGGCTTCAGCCGGGACGGTGATCTCATTTACCTGCTTGGTGCTAGTTCCATTTCCCTCGGCGGCAGCCAGTACTTGAAGAGCTGCCGCGGCCGGGTTGCCGGGGCGCTGCCGCAGATTGACCTGGAACTGGAGAGGCGGCTGCAGGAGTTGCTTCGCCGGATAATCGGGGAAGGTCTGCCCGGCTGCGCGAGAGACATATCAGGAGGAGGACTGGCCGTGGCCCTGGCGGAATGCTGCCTTTTGGGAGGGCGCGGCGCGGCTGTGGCTCTGCCGGCCGCTGATCGGCCGGAGCTGACCTTGTTCGGCGAGGGTCCATCACGGGTGGCGATAACTGTAAAACCGGGCAGCAGCCAGCGGCTCGAGTCGCTGGCCCGGGAGGCGGCTGTTCCGGCAGTTCAGCTGGGGCAGACCGGAGGCGATAGGCTGCGCATTGCCGTGGGCGGGCAGGAACTGGTTGACCTGACGGTGGCTCGAATGTGGAAAGTATACCGGGAGGCGATCCCATGCCTCTCTCAATAAGAGAAGCCTGCGGCGTCTGCGGAGGCTGGGCGGCGGGACAGCCGATGGCATACCTGACCTGTTTTGCTCTTTACGCGCTGCAGCACCGCGGCCAGGAGAGCGCGGGGATTGCCGTCGGCTCAGGCAACGGGGGCAAGATCTGGTTGAAAAAGGGGCCCGGACTCGTTTCCGAAGTCTTTCCCGATACTGGAGAACTGAAGCGGCTGCGCGGCTCACTGGCCCTGGGCCATGTCCGCTACGCCTACGGCGGGGAAGGGCGGGGCCCGGAGAACAGCCAGCCCCTGCTGCTGCGTTACCGGCATGGTGAGATGGCCATCGCCCACAACGGGCGGCTGGTGAACGCTGCCGGGCTGCGGGACGAGTTGGCCGGGCAGGGAGCTATTTTCCAGACAGAAACTGACAGCGAGCTGCTTGGACACCTAATTGCCCGGCAGAACAACCCCTGCCTGGAAGAAGCGCTGGAAGCGGTGGCGCCGCTCCTGGAAGGAGCATTTGCTTTTATCCTTAGCGACGGGAAGAAGATTATTGGTTTGCGCGACCGGCACGGGTTCAGGCCGCTTTCATTGGGCCGGCTTGGAGAGAAGGGCTATTTCCTGGCTTCGGAAACATGCGCTTTTGACACCATCGGGGCGAGGTTTATCCGTGACCTGGCGCCGGGAGAAGCGGTGGTGCTTGATGCAGGGGGGGTGAGATCTTATCAGATCCTGCCCCCGGCGGAGCCTTCTCTCTGCATCTTTGAATTTATCTATTTTTCCCGACCTGACAGCAACCTGCTGGGGAAAAACGTCCACCTGATCCGGCGCGAACTGGGTCGGCGCCTGGCCCGCGAGCATCCCGTCGATGCCGATATGGTTACCGGGGTGCCCGATTCGAGCATTGCTGCGGCTTCGGGCTATGCTGAGCAGGCCGGTTTGCCATACGAGATGGCGCTGGTTAAAAACCGCTACATCGGCCGCACCTTCCTGCGGCCCACGCAGCGAATGCGCGAGGAAGGGGTTGACCTGAAGCTCAACGCGGTGGAGAAGATTGTCCGGGACAGGCGGGTGATTATCGTCGATGATTCCATTGTCCGGGGCACCACCAGCGTGAAGCTGGTCCGGCTCATGCGCCGGGCGGGCGCCAGGGAAGTGCACCTGCGTATCAGCTCGCCGCCGGTGATCGATGCCTGCTTTTACGGTATCGATATGCCGGCGTCACATGAATTGATCGCGCACCGCCGTGAGACGGCGGCCATTGCCAGGGAGATCGGCGCCGATTCAATTGGCTTTCTCAGCCTCGAAGAGACAGTGGCGGCGTTGGGGCTTACAGGAGAAGGGCTTTGCCGGGCCTGTTTTACCGGCTCTTATCCGGTTCGTTAAATTTTTCCGGGCCGGCACCCGTATTTTTTTACAGGCAAAAATATTTTTTAGCAGCAGGAATTTTGACTTTCAGTAGGTAAATAGATTAGCCTGTAAGCAAATTATGCTCTATTATTTGTACATATGAAGGAGGATTTTTGGGATGGATAGTTTATTGTACTGGGTGCCGGTTGCCGCCCTGGTCGGCCTTCTTTTTGCCCTGCTGCTCTGGTTCAGGATAAAACGAGCCGGGGACGGCAACGCACAGATGAAGGAGATAGCCAGGGCCATTCACGAGGGGGCAATGGCTTTTCTACGGCGGGAATACAGCTACCTGATCATATTTGTAATCGCGCTGGCGGCAGTTCTGGCCATTTTTATTGACCCGCTAACTGCAGTCTGCTTTGTTGTCGGGGGCTTATTTTCGGCGTTAACGGGCTATGTGGGCATGAATGTAGCTACCCGCGCCAACGTGCGCACAGCCCATGCAGCCCGCTCGGGGCTTAGCCCTGCGCTGACAATTGCTTTTTCCAGCGGAACGATCATGGGAATGATGGTCGCGGGGCTGGGGCTGTTCGGCCTTGGTATTCTCTACATCTGGATCAGGGATCCCGCAATCGTTAACGGTTATGCCCTGGGTGCCAGTTCCATTGCTCTCTTTGCCAGGGTCGGCGGAGGAATCTACACCAAGGCGGCCGATGTGGGATCTGACCTGGTGGGGAAGGTTGAGGCGGGCATCCCTGAAGACGACCCCCGCAACGCCGGGGTGATCGCCGATAACGTGGGTGACAATGTGGGCGACGTGGCCGGGATGGGCGCGGATCTTTTTGAATCTTACGTCGGTTCAATGATTGCCGCCATGACCGTGGGCATGGTTACGGATTATGGCTTTGCCGGGGTCCTGCTGCCGCTGCTGGTCTCTTCTGCCGGTATTCTGGCCTCGGTATTCGCTTCTTTCTTTGTTCGGGCCCGGAAGGAGGCCCGGCTCAGCGCCGTGCTTGAGCGCGGCATCATTATCAGCGCCCTGGTGGTCCTGGCGGTATCTTTCTTTATTACTAAATCCCTTCTCAATGATTTGGGTCCCTTCTACGCGGTCGTAGCCGGGCTGCTGGCCGGGGTAGCCATCGGATGGATTACCGAGTATTATACCTCCGACCATTTCAAGCCGGTGCAATCCATCGCCAAATCATCACTGACCGGGCCGGCGACAAATATCATCGGCGGCCTGGCCGTGGGGATGAAGAGTACGGTCTTTCCGATCCTGGCCATCGTGGCGGCCATTCTTGTTTCCTACGAGTGTGCCGGGGTTTACGGTATCGCCATTGCCGCCGTGGGCATGCTTTCCACTGTGAGCATGACCGTGGCCGT
>JAAZHP010000245.1 GCA_012510625.1 Bacillota bacterium | reverse complement strand
GCCCGCTCCGGGACCATGTGCACCGCGCCGAGCAGGTCCTGGTTCGAATCGCGGAAGCCGATGCCCCGCTTGATCCCCGACTCGAAGAAGGAGGCAGAGCGGGATAAATTGAAAGCGACGAAGCACTGGTACTGGTTCCAGGTATTGACCATCCGGGAGAGATGCTCCTCCTCCAGCTCTACCTGGAAGCGCGCCAGCAGGCCGCTCCAGAATTCGCCGAGACGGCGCCGGTCCCGCTCTATGACCGCCGGATCCCGGTAAAGGCGCCACTTTTCAGCAAAGCGCTCCTTGTTGATCACCCCGGGGGCGGAAAACTTGTGCTCCTCCGGGTTTTCCATGTAGCCCAGGGCAAAATGAAGCCGCTTCTCCTCTCCCGGCTCCAGGAAAAGATTGAGCTGGTGCGCCCCCACGGGCGCCCCGCCGGAGGCGATGGAGCCGCCGCAGCGCCCGGCGAGCACCGCGGCGGGATCGGCAAAACCGCGATGGAGGCCGATAAAAGAATCCCGGCAGGTATCAAAGCCGTCGATCTCTTCGCTGCAGGCGAAATAGGCATAGTGGCTGCGCCGCTCCCGGTACTCGGTCTTGTGAAAAATGACGCTCCCCTCCACCTCCACCTCCCCGGTGTTGTAATTTCGCTGAAAATTGATCATGTCATCGAGGGCATCCCAGAGGCAGAACTCGACGAAGGAGAAGAGCTGCACTTTTTTAGGAAGCCCGCCCAGGTTCCGCAGGCGCAGCGCCCAGATCTCCATATCCTCGCCGGGCGGCACGAAGAAGGTCAGCTCCGCCTGGAGGGAGTTTTTCTCTCCGCTGATCACGGTATAGCCCAGCCCATGGCGGCAGGAATAGCGGTCCAGCTCAGTGCGGCAGGGCTTCCAGCCGGGGTTCCAGATAAGGTCCCCCTCCTTGATATAGAGGTAGCGCCCCCCGGTATCGATGGGGACGTTGTTGTAGCGGTAGCGGGTCAACCGCCTTAACCTGGCATCCATGTAGAAGCTGTAGCCGCCGGCGGTGTTGGAGATGATCCCGAAAAATCTTTCGCAACCCAGGTAATTAATCCAGGGCTGCGGCGTATCGGGCCTGGTTATGACATATTCGCGGCGGGCGTCGTCAAAGTAACCGTATCTGTTCATCCTTGCTCCTTAAGCTTTAATAATAAAAGTAATTCTTTTTAGAAAAGCGCTCTGTTTACTCTTTCAAAGCGCCGGCGGTGATCCCGGCGATAATGTAGTTGGAGAAGAAAATAAAGGCGATCATGATGGGCACTATGGATATGGCCACCGCCAGGTAAGAGGCGCCCAGGTTCTGCTTGTAGGTGCCCTTTACCAGGGCTACCAGAATGGGAAGCGTAAATTTATTCTTGTCAAAGAGCATCACCAGGGGGGTTAAATAGTTGTTCCAGGTAAAAATGAAATTCAAGATAGACATGGTGGCGATGCCGGGCATCGAAATGGGAAGGACAATGCGATGAAAGATGCCCAGCTCGCTGCTTCCGTCCACCCGGGCCGCTTCCAGCAGAGCGCTGTCCAGGTTGGCATCCATGTACATCTTCAAGAAAAAGACGGTGGAGCCGGCAGCGATGGAGGGCAGGATCAGGACCCAGTAGGT
>JAAZHP010000244.1 GCA_012510625.1 Bacillota bacterium | reverse complement strand
TGGTTGTAGCCGGGATTGGAAGAATGGTCGGCGGTAATTTAGGAGCAGGGCTGACAGGGTTTGGCCTGGCACACGTGGTACTGGGTCTTGCGGATATGTTCAGGCAGGAGATCCGGAATTAGAAGGTAACTGAACCATGGTAACGCCAATTCGCCAGATTGGGTGTATAATTTTCTGCCGCCGCCTTTTGCTGAAGCCAATCCGGCGGCTCCGGCAAATCCCACTAAAACATTGAATGTTCCCCCATGTCAATCAATTTATATGTAATTTGCCGCATCCCTCTTACCCCTGCAAAAAAAAAGAGGAATACGCTTCCTCTTTATAAAATTTATAAGACTGCCCTGGAACCAAATCAGTTAACAGATTGATTACCCTGCCGCCGCTTCATTGATGGAAAGGCGCTCCAACAGGGCGTGATACTCCTTAAGGATCTCCGAAGGCAGTCTGGCACCAAACTGCTCAAAGAAGATGCGGTGTCCGGCCAACTCCTCCAGCCAATCCCCGGGGTCCACGGCAAAGAGCTCCTTAACCGTATCTTCGGAGATATCCAGGCCGGTCATATCGATGGCATCAGGCGTGGGGACAAACCCGATGGGAGTTTTCACGGCGGAAGCCCTGCCGTGAGCACGCTCGATAATCCAATTCAGAACTCTTAAATTGTCGCCAAATCCCGGCCAGAGAAAGCAGCCCTTTTCATCTTTCCTGAACCAGTTTACGTGGAATATTTTTGGAGGATTGGGCAGCGTTCTCCCAAATTCAAGCCAATAACTGAAATAGTCGGCCATGTTGTAACCGCAGAAAGGAAGCATGGCCATGGGATCCCGCCTTACCTTCCCCTGCTTGCCGTATTGCGCCGCGGTAACTTCGGAAGCCATCGTCGCTCCTACGTAGACCCCGTGACGCCAGTTGAAGGCTTCATAAACCAGGGGCGCCAGATGCGACCTCCGCCCGCCGAAGACGATTGCCGTCAAGGGGACACCTTTCGGGTTGTCCCATTCCGGTGAGATTATGGGGCACTGGGTTATCGGGGCTGTGAAGCGGGAGTTGGGATGAGCCCCGTGAATATAATTGCCTGATTCGTCCACCATCCCCGGCTTCCAGGGGCGGCCGTCCCAGGCGATCCCCTCAGCAGGCGGCTCTCCCTCGCCGTTTTCCCACCAGACATCCCCGTCGCCGGTTAGCAGGACATTGGTAAATATAGTATTGCGCCGTATCGTGGCCAGTGCGTTGGGGTTGGTGCGCGAATTGGTGCCCGGAGCAACCCCAAAGAAACCTGTTTCGGGATTAAGCGCCCAGAGCCGTCCATCCTCGCCGCGTCGAATCCAGGCAATATCGTCTCCCACGGTCCAGACCTTATAGCCCTTCTTTTGCAAATGCTCCGGCGGAATGAGCATGGCCAGGTTGGTCTTGCCGCAGGCGCTGGGGAAAGCAGCGGCGATATAGTCGATGCGGCCTTCGGGATTCTCCACACCCATAATCAGCATATGTTCAGCCAGCCATCCTTCTTGACGTCCCAGCCAGCTGGCGATGCGCAGGCTAAGACACTTTTTCCCCAGGAGCACATTGCCGCCATAGCCTGAGCCGACGCTCCAAATAGTGTTATCTTCTGGAAAATGCAAGATAAGCCGTTTTTCTATATCCAGGTCCCCTTTGCTGTGCAGCCCCCTGGTAAAATTATCGCTCTCCCCCAGATGCTCTAAAACATCCTTTCCAGCACGGGTCATGATCAGCATATTTAAGACTACGTAAATACTGTCGGTAAGCTCTATACCGATCTTGGTAAAGGGAGAGCCCAGCGGCCCCATGGCAAAGGGAATTACATACATGGTCCGGCCCCGCATGGATCCCTTGAAATAAGCTCCCGCTTTGCGATAGGCCTCTGCGGGTTCCATCCAGTTGTTGGTCGGGCCGGCGTCTTCTTTTTTCGAAGTGCAAATATAGGTGAGATGTTCCGTCCTGGCCACATCATTGGTTGCTGTTCTGTGGTAGAAGCAGCCGGGCCATTTCTTCTCATCCAATCTCACTATTTCGCCGCTGGCTACGGCTTCTTTTTCCAGGGCTTTTTTTTGCCCCTCCGAACCGTCAATCCAGACGATCGCCTCGGGTTGACAAAGATCCGCCATTTCTGAAATCCATTTTTGCAGCGTCTTGTTGTTAATCATTTCAAACACGTCCCTCAATATTTATATATGTTCTAAACATTACCAATATAGCCTAACACATGGCATTTCGCCACACTTGTTTGTTTCCTATATTTATATAACTAGAATCATTTAAAGGTTCCGCAGTACGTTAAAATAATATCCCGTTCGTTAAAATCATCCTTTTAAACTTTGATTATACTTGAAATCAGGGAAAAATAGAAGCCCCAAATAAGTGAACCCCAGAAAACAACCATAAAATAAGCCAGGGCGATAAAGGGTCCGAATGGTATCGGTGTTTTTCCTGTTTTTTTTCTGAAAACAATTAAAAAAATGCCGGCCGCAGCCCCAAGCAGTACCGCCAGCATAAAGATTATCAATAAGTCGAACCATCCGGCCAGGAAACCGAGAACGGCGAGCAGCTTGACATCCCCCGCCCCCATGCCTCCCCGGCTGGCCAGGGCGATAAGCAGCGTAATCCCACCCCCGGCAAGCAGACCTAAAGCGGCATCGATCCATGAAATACCAGGGCTGATCAACTGCCAGAGCAGGGCCCAGGCAAGGATCATAGCGGTATATAGATTGGGAATCTGGTGCCTCTCCAGGTCTATGGCCGAAATAATCAAAAGTATGGAAAAGAGGGGAATATATTTGATCAGTTCTAAAGAGAGACCAAAGCGCCAGGTAGCAGCCACAAATAAGGCGGCGCTCAAAAGCTCGACCACCGTGTAGCGAATTGAAATTTTCACATTGCAGTAGCGGCACCGGCCGCGTAAAAAGATATAGCTGAAAAGAGGGACCAGGTCGGCAGCTTGTAATGTTGTTTTACAGTGCGGACAATACGAACGGGGCCGGATGATCGAAACCCCGCTTCCATGGCGATAGATCACTACATTGTAAAAACTGCCCATGACCAGGCCGCACAAACCCGCAAATATGAATAAGAACATTAAATCAATTTTCACCGTCCATCACCCTCCCTCCCTGTGTTTAATCAGCTTGCAGCGGTGCTGCCGCGAAAGGACAGCCCCCTTGTTGTCATCCTGCAGGCCAAGCCCAGAGGACTGTCCGGCGGCAGGACGGTTTGGAGATCCTTCGCTGCGCTCAGGATGACAGGAAAAGGATGCTCAGAATGACAGTAAATGATGCTCAGGATGACATTTAGAGTCGACATGCTCGCTGCCGCTTTCGCTCAGGATGACATGCCTGGGCAATGTAAGCCTCGCCAGCTTCATTTACCTGGTCCGCATCATTAAGATAGCCGGTTACAGGTTGTTGCTGAGGTAGTATTCCAGTATCTTTCTATCGCGCTGAAATATGCCGGCAATGAGAGCCACCCGGATATACATTCCGTTTCGCACCTGTCTCCAGTATGCCGCCCGCGGATCGCCATCTACCTCTGCCGCAATCTCAGTTCTGCGGGGCAGGGGATGCATGATAATCCCGTCAGGTTTTAAGAGGTCCAGGTGCCGCCGCTGGAAAGAGTAACGCTCAATGTCGATATCCACGTGCCCCCCCTCTTCCTGGTCCCATTCGTCCTGCAGGCGCGTCATATAGATGGCGTCCACTTCGGGGACAACCTTCTCGAAATCATCCGTAATCTCGTATTCTGTTTTATTTTGTTCGAGGAAGGCAATGATATCTTCACCGATTTGATATTCAGCCGGCGCCACAAAATAAAGCTTCATTTCCTCAAATTGGGTCAGCAGCTTGGCCAGAGAGCGGACAGTACGCCCGCGGCGCAAGTCGCCGACAAAAGCAATCTTCTTCTGCGCAACCCCGCCACGGTGCATGAAGCTGCGCCGCAGGGTGTAAATATCCAGCAGCGCCTGGGTGGGATGCTGATCCTTTCCTGAACCGGCATTGATCACCGGCACCGGATGGTCGGTTTTATTTAGCAGGTAAGCGATCTTTTCGGCAAAATTAGCCCGCGGGTGGCGCATGATGATCAGGTCAAAATAGAGGGAAAATGTGCGCACCGTATCTTCTTCAGATTCACCCTTGATCTCGGAAGAAGTTTTAGGGTCGCGGACCTCGGCGCACTTAATTCCCAGCATTTGACAGGCGCTGTAAAAAGAGAGAAAGGTCCTGGTGGAAGGCTGCACAAAATAGAGCATCGCCCGCTTATGGTTCAGGGTGGAGGCGAGGTACTCCATGCCGGCCTTGGTCCGGGAGATTTCTCTGATCTTGTCGGCCAGGTCACAGATTTCTTCCAAAAAGGCGTAGTCAAACTGTTCAACGTTGATGCAATGAAATACTCTTTCCTTCACTGTGCTCACCCTTTCTAAAGTTGAATCCCTTGCGCCGGTAAAGAGAAATTAACTTTTAGCTGTTCCCTATTCTCCAGTTCTAGAGCATTTCCTGCTTCTCCGGCAGGCGCCGCCGACAAAAATTACCGCTACTATTTTCTCCTTATTATTATATAATGTAAAGAGAACATATGTTCGCAAAGGAGCGGCGCCGGTGAAGCGGCAAAAAACAATCCTCCTTGCCGATGCGGAATCATTCTATGCCAGCGTGGAGATGGCTCAAAATCCTTCCTTGCGCGGCAAGCCTGTCGCCGTCTGCGGCGATCCCGCCCTGAGACACGGGATTGTTCTTGCCGCCAGCAGGGAGGCGAAGGCTTACGGGATCAAAGCGGGACAGCCGGCCTGGGAATGCCGGCGCCTCTGCCCCGGAATCATCTTTGTCCGGCCCCACATGAACAGCTATCTCGAATATTCCCTGGAGATGACCCGCATTTTTGAACAATTCACCGATCGCGTGGTCCCCTACTCCATCGATGAGCAGTTTCTCGATCTGAGCGGCTGCGAACGGCTCTGGGGAGAGCCCCGCGAAGTGGCCCGCCGCATCATCCGGCAGGTTTGGGATAAATTGGGGATCCGCTGCCGCATCGGCCTGGGTGAAAACCCGCTCCAGGCGAAGATGGCCTGCGACCGCTTTGCCAAAAAAAGAGCGGACGCCTTTTTTGAGCTGAACAGCGCCAGCTACGCGGCCCACGTCTGGCCATTGCCCATCGGCGATCTCTTCGGGGTGGGAACGCGGATGGAGCGTCACCTTCACCGCATAGCCGTGCGCACCATCGGGCAACTGGCCCGGCTGCCCCGCGAAATCCCAACCCGGCTCTGGGGAGTTAACGGGCTGCTGCTCTGGCTGAACGCTCACGGGATCGACTACTCCACCCTGGGGCCCGGCGCGCCGGCTCCCCAAAAGGGGGTGGGGCACTGCGCCACCCTGCCGCGGGATTACGCCGATCCGCAGGAGATCGAGACGGTGCTGCTCGAGCTCACCGAAGCGGTTTGCTTCCGGGCCCGCGCCCTGGGGAAGATGGGCACAACGGTCCATGTTTACTGCCGCGGCGCCGATTTCGATCACCCTTCCGGTTTTTCCCGCCAGAAAAAGCTTCCCGAACCGGCCTCCAGCGCCCCGGAGATCTACCCCACCGCGCGGCAGCTCTTTCGCCGCTACTGGGACGGCCGGCCGGTGCGGGCGGCGGGAATAAGCCTCAGCGGCCTGATTGACCGCCGCTGTTACCAGCTTTCCCTCTTTAACCGCCGTGAGATCACGGACGCGCTCAGCGACGCCATGGACGGGATCAGAGAGCGCTTCGGGCCGACCGCTCTTTTCAGGGCGGCCTCGCTGACTGCGGGAGGACAGCTCTTCACCCGCGCCGGGCTCATCGGAGGACATGAACGATGAAGAAGAAGCTCTACCACCAGTTTGCCTGCAGCAGCCTGATGCTCCCCGAGCACCGCGCCAGGCTGGCCCGGCACCGTCAAAAAAAAGCCTGGGAAGCGAAGCAAAATCTGCCCGGCCCGCCCGACGAGCAGCAGCTGGAGCAGTTCCAGCGCCTCGTGGAGCAGTCCATGAATTCAGGCCTGCCGCTTAAAATAAGCTGCGTTGAGAACGGGAACATTTGCCGCTTTACCGGAGTAGTCCAGAAACAGCAGCCGGATCCGGGGCGGCTCCGCCTTCAGGCGGAAGGCCGAGTGTTGGCCATCCCTGTCAGCGCCATAGTCCGCCTCGAAGCCGCTCCCTGAGCGGTTTAACGAGATTCTTCGGTACGCTCAGCGGCTATCGCCCGCTCATATCTGGAAAAGCAGCTTCAGGAAATTCCAGTAAACTAAAAATATAACGAAGATCAGGAAAACCAGGTTGATGAATCCATAATATACCGCCGGCCACGATTTAAAGAGCCTCTGAGCTAACGCCCTTCCGTTGATAACAGTGAGAGCAAGCGTCAGAACGGAAACGGCAAACGGAAGAATCAGCAGCATGTAAGCTGCCGGGGGAATACCATAGAGGAATTCGTTCATGCAAGCGAACGCTATGGCGCTGCCTGCAAAGAAGCAAAGAATCAAGAGAGATGTTAACCCAGT
>JAAZHP010000243.1 GCA_012510625.1 Bacillota bacterium | reverse complement strand
CTTGCTGGAACGGGTGCTGAATTTGCGCGCGCAGGGGCTGTCCCAGCAGGAGGTTGCCCGGCGGCTCTCTCTCGACCGCAGCTTCATCTCCCGCCTTGAAGCCATCAGCGAGGTCCGCAAAGGGAAAAGAGTGGCCGTAATTGGCTTTCCAGTAAAAAACAAAGATGAACTGGCCGGCATCTGCCGGGAACTTGGACTGGATTTTTTCTTGCTAATGACCAACCGGGAGCGCTGGGAGCTGGTGGAGGGAAAACAGGCGCTCGATTTTTTAAATGAGGTTTTGGAGCTGATAACCCGCTTGAGAGAATATGAAATCCTGGTGATGGCTACATCGGAAAGGTGGTACCGCCTTGCCGAGGCTCTGCTCGACTGCCAGATTCTATATGTAAACCTGGGGCCGACTCCGGTTAGTGAAGACATGCAGGTTGATCCGGAGCGGTTTCGCAATTTAATTGAGCAGCTGCTTAAAGACCGCGGAAGAGGGGAGAAAGAGTAATATGAAGCATGTCGTCGGTATTAGCCTGGGTTCATCCCGGAGAGACCACTCGGTTACGGTAAACCTGTTGGGTGAAGAGTGCAAGGTTGAGCGTTTCGGATCCGACGGGGATATGAGAAGAATGATCGAACTGATTAAAGAATATGATGGAAAGGTAGATGCTATTGGCCTGGGAGGGATCGACCTTTACGTCTCTGCCGTTGACAAACGCTATATTCTGCGCGACGCCAAAAAAATTACCCGTGCCGCGAAGCTGACGCCCATTGTTGACGGGTCAGGGTTAAAGCATACCCTGGAGCGGCGGGTAATCGAGTATCTTGCCGCAAACACCGATATTTTTAAAGAGCGGCGAAAGGTGCTTCTAACCTGTGCCATGGACCGGCTGGGGATGGCCCAGGCGCTGTTCGATGCCGGCTGCGATGTCACGCTGGGTGATTTTCTCTATATTCTAAACGTGCCGCTGCCGCTAAAATCTTTAAAAACCCTGGCTCGTTTGGCCCGTATTCTCGCGCCCATCGTAGTCCAGCTGCCGTTTTCGATGATTTACCCGACCGGGGAGAAGCAGGGGGAGAACAAACCGCGCCAGGCCAGGTACTTCCTGGAAAACGATATTATTGCAGGAGACTTTCATTTTATACACCGCTATATGCCGCCGGAGCTCCCCGGCAAGATAGTGATCACCAATACCGTGACCAGGGATGATGTGCGCTACCTGAAGGAGCGGGGTGTAAAGACTCTGGTGGCAACCACCCCCGAAATGGAGGGACGCTCTTTCGGCACCAATATAATGGAAGCTCTCCTGGTTTCCCTGGCGGGCAGCAACAAGGAACTCTCCGAAGATCAATATGACCGGATGCTGGAAGATCTAAAATTCACCCCCCGCATCGAGGAGCTTCAATAGTCAAGTTATCTGTCAGGAGCGGATTGACACTCCATGGTAGAGCGGTTTGCCATAATTATCAACTCTTCACGGCCGGGCCGTAAGGTCCGGCTGCCTGCATTTCCCGCTTCTCTGTGGAGCCGCATTGCTCCAATTAAAACGGCTGCTCTGACCGGTATCAGCTCTCCCTTCGGGCAGGCGTCGGGTCATTTTCTTTTTTTTCATCACGATAACTGCCGGTTGCAGCAGCCGAATAGAGACCAG
>JAAZHP010000029.1 GCA_012510625.1 Bacillota bacterium | reverse complement strand
CCAGCAGGAGGCGGTCGTTCTGCAGCTGCTCGCCGCTGGCGGCATGAAAGAGCTGCACCAGCTTGGAGACGGTCAGCCCGTCTCTCTCACCGTCGTTGACATCGAGAATGAGTGATCCTTCATGGAGCATGATCAGCCGTTTGCCCAGGCGAAGCGCCTGTTCCATGTTATGGGTGATCATCAGGGTGGTAATCTTCTCCTTTTCAAAGAGTATCCGTGTCAATTCCAGCACGCGCAGCGCGGTCTTCGGATCGAGAGATGCGGTATGCTCGTCAAGCAGAGCCAGCTGCGGGCGGACCAGCGTGGCCATCAGCAGTGCCAGAGCCTGGCGCTGCCCTCCTGAAAGGAGCTTCACCGGTGTGGCCAAACGGCCCTCAAGACCCAGTTCCAGGCGGGCCAGCTTCTCTCTGAAACGGTTGCGTTCCTTTTCAGTTATGGCCCGGATCAAGCGCCTTTTCTGGCCGCGCCGCAGGGCCAGGGCCAGGTTTTCTTCCACGGTCAGTGTAGCTGCCGTACCGGTCATGGGATCCTGGAAGATGCGGCAGATGGAAGCAGCGCGCTGGTAATCAGGCAGCCGGGTGATCTCCCGCCCATCCAAAAAGATGGATCCTTCGTCAGGGATATATACCCCGGCAATGCAGTTCAGCAGGGTGCTCTTGCCTGCTCCGTTGCCGCCGATAACGGTGACAAATTCACCCGGGGCCAGGCTCAGATTTATATTGCGCAGCGCAATTTTTTCATTAACTTCGCCATAATTGAATACTTTATAAAGATTTTTAATCTGAAGCATTTTAACCGCCAACCTTCTCTGATATTCCTGTTTTTTGATCTGCGTCTGCCACTGGAAGTTTGGGAGTCTGCTTGAACCTCCTGCTTATTTTAGGCGAAATTAAAGCTATGGTCACCAGCAAAGCAGTAAATAATTTTAAATCAGTATACTCGATGAAACGGATTCTTAACACCAGCGCTATGGCGAGGCGGTAAAGAATAGAGCCCACTACTACCGCGCAAAGCCTCCCGGGAATAGATTTAACCCCCAGCACTACCTCTCCGATGATCACCGAAGCAAGACCGATGACAATCATTCCGATACCCATGTTGATATCGGCAAACCCCTGGTACTGGGCAATCATGGCCCCGGAAAGGGCGACCAGGGCATTGCTGATGGCCAGGCCCAGGATTTTCATCCGGTTCGTGTTTACTCCCAGGCTGCGCAGCATCACCTCATTATCTCCGGTGCCGCGCAGCGCCTGGCCCAGCTCAGTTCTTAGAAAGAGACAGAGCCCTGCAACGACTAAAAGAATGACCGCGAGGGCAATTACCGTTTGGCTGGCGCGCAGCGAGAGACCCAAACCGGTCAATGTATCGAAAATTGTGCCATGCTTAAGCAGGGGGACATTGGGGCGCCCCATAATGCGCAGGTTGATTGAATAAAGACCGATCATGGTGAGAATTCCCGAGAGCAGCGGGGTAATGGAAAAGCGGGCATGAAGAATGCCTGTAATCAGTCCGGCAAGCGCTCCCAGCGGTATCGCCGCCAAAGTAGCCAGGAAAGGGTTTACCCCCGTATAGATAAGGATGGCTGTGATCGCCGCCCCCAGGGGCAGGCTGCCGTCAACGGTGAGATCGGCATAGTTGAGGATGCGGAAGGTGATGAATACTCCCAGCACCAGCAATCCATAAAGGAGTCCCAAATTGAGAGTGCTCCATAATAGTGTGAGATTCATCTTCCTTCCGCTCCCCCTATATTTCCTTTAATTGCTTTGTGGCCTTGGACGCTATTCCGTAAATTTCTTTTTCTTATTCGATTATTTCACCGGCCCGTTCCAGCAAAGACTGGGGCAGGGTTATATTCAACTTATCTGCGGTTATTTTGTTTACTATGACCCGGTATTCAGACTGTCCTTCAATGGGCATGACAGCCGGTTCCGCCTCGCCTCGCAAGATTTTTGCCGCCATCTTACCGGTTTGGTGACCCAGTTTGAAGTAGTCAATGCCCAGCGTGGCCAGCGCACCCTCCCGGACACAGCTCTCTTCACCCGGGATAATGGGGATCAAATGCTCTTCCGATACCTGGATCACCGAAGCGATGGCGCTTACCACGGTGTTATCCGTAGGGATATAGATGGCGTCCACCTTGCCGACAAGCGACTCGGCAGCGGCGCTTATTTCTCCCGTAGTGGTTACCGGGGCCTTAATTATTGTTAGATCAAAGTTGTTTCCGGCAACTTCTTCTAAAATATCTACCTGAATCAGGGAGTTATCTTCACCCGAGTTAAAAATAACCCCTACAGTGGATGCCTCGGGCAAGATCTCCATTAAAAGCTCGAGCTGCTCTTTAATGGGATTCATATCGTGCGTCCCGGTGACATTTTTGCCCGGATGCTCCAGGCTGTCTGCCAGGCCAATACTAACGGGATCTGTTACTGCAGTGATCACAATGGGTATTTCCTTGGTGGCATTAAAGGCCGCTTCCGCCGCCTGCGTGGCTATGGCCAGGATAAGATCAACCTGGTCAGCGGCAAAGCCTTCGGCGATAGTTGAAGCAGTAGTTATTTCACCCTGCGCATTCTGAATGTCCAGGCTGATGTTTTTACCTTCCTCAAAGCCTTCCTCCCGCAGCGCTTCAATAAAACCGTCACGAGCTGCATTCAATGCAGGGTGATCAACAATCTGCATGATGCCAATCTTCATTATCCCCTCTTCACTTTCGTCTCCTACTTCTTGTGGACTGCAGCCTGCCGCCGCAAGAAAAGAAAGTCCCAGAACCCCCACAAGCACCCACAACCATACTTTTTTCATCTTGCCAATCCCTCCATATTCTTTCCGGCGGGAACACCAGCGGAAAAGAAAAAAGCCCGGGAGGGCCCCTTACAGCTCTCCTACCGTCCTGCCGTTCTTCTCCGGTGAGTGTTGTCCCTACCATGCTACATTATTTAGCGAGTATTTTATAATAAAATGGCGTCCCTGTCAACAGAGATCGCCAAATTTAACCCGGGATTATGAAAAATTAACCGATCCAGCGGGCGGCTCTCTCCAGCCGTTCAACCGTCCTATTGCGTCCCAGCAACACTATTATCTCAAAAAGGCCCGGCCCCATGGTTTTGCCGGAAATGGCCAGGCGGGTAGGATGGATCAGGCGGCCGGTGGATATGCCCAGATCTTCGCTCAAGCTGCGGTAAGCCTTTTCAATGGAGTCCAATTCAAAAGGCTCAAGCTTTCGCAGCAGGTCTGCAGCCCGGCGCAGCAGTTCATCGGTGCCTTCCTTGCGGAAATGTTTTTCCACCCCTTTGGGTTCGTAGGAAAAATCATCCCGGTAAAAGTATGTTGAAGCCTCGGCCAGTTCAGCGAGTGTTTTTACCCGGTCGCGGACGGTATCTACTATCTTTTGAAAATAGTCTAGCTCATTTCCTTCGACGGGGGCATGTAGCAGCCCCTCCGCTTCAAAAAAGGGCAAAGCCTTTTCCGTCAGCTGTTCCAGGGGCGCTTCGCGCAGGTAATGTCCATTCATCCAGGTCAACTTGTTGGTGTCATAGATGGCGGCGGTTTTGTTCACCCTCTCCAGTGAGAAAAGAGAGACCATTTCGGAAAGGGAAACAATTTCCTTCTCTCCTGGCGACCAGCCCAGGAGGGCGATATAATTGAGCAGAGCCTCCGGCAAGTAGCCCCGGCCGCGAAACTCTTCCACTGAGGTGGCGCCGTGCCGTTTGCTCAACTTGCTGCGGTCCGGAGCGAGGATCATGGGCACGTGAGCAAAGCGGGGCGCTTCGTAGCCCAGCGCTTCTATGCAGAGCTGCTGGCGCGGAGTATTTGAAAGGTGCTCCTCGCCTCTGATTACATCGCTAATCTGCATCAAGGCATCGTCGACGACACTGGCAAAGTTATAGGTGGGCAGGCCGTTTGACTTGACGATAATGAAATCGTCGAGGTTGCTGTTGTCGAAGCGGACCTCTCCCCGGATCAGGTCCCGGACCACAGTCTCGCCGCGGTCCGGAGTGCGCAGGCGGATTACCGGGCTCCGCCCGGCGGCCAGGTATGCTCTCGTCTCTTCCTGGGACAGGTCGCGGCAGGTTCCCGGGTATAGATAGGGTTTACCGGCTTTGCGAGCCGCTTCCCGCCCGGCGGCAAGCTCTTCGGGGGTGCAATAGCAGTGATATGCTTTATCTTCTTCCAGGAGACGGGCTGCGGCGCGGTTATATTCCTCCAGGCGCTGCGATTGAAAATAGGGCCCCTCATCCCAATCCAGGCCCAGCCAGCGCAAAGAATTAAGCAGCCCATCAGTATACTCCGGCCGGGAACGTTCCAGGTCCGTGTCGTCGATTCTGAGTATGAACGTGCCATTGCTGGCGCGGGCAACAAGATAGTTGAACAGCGCCGTCCGGGCGCCGCCGATGTGCAGCTCGCCCGTCGGGCTGGGAGCAAATCTAACTCTTACCGGCCTCAATAGAGACACTCCTTATCCTGAATTTACCT
>JAAZHP010000242.1 GCA_012510625.1 Bacillota bacterium | reverse complement strand
ATATAAATATATTTGAGTGTAACAAGCCTTGCTAATCACAGGCGGAGTGGCGTTCCATAAAGAAAGAGGAAGTTGAAAGGTGTCTTCTCACTTTGGCTGGGTTGATTTTGCAGAAGATCACCGGCGGCGAATGCTGGATGTGATCCGGCTATTCCAGGAGCAGGAGACCCGCGATGAGCTGGGTGTGGGGACGATCCGGGATGCCTTCTCTGAATATTTCTTTCCCGGCACCAGTACTATCCAGACGCGGGCCCGCTACATGCTCTTTATACCCTGGATTTACCGGAGGCTGGAGGAGCAGCGCATCTTCGGGATCGAGATGGAGAGGCGGGCCCGGAATGATGAAATCCGGCTGGTATATGCTCTGCTCAAGTCTGAAGATACTGAAGGTATCATCGGCAGTGAGTCCCGTGAAAGGCTGCAGCGCTTGCCCAGCATGGTTTACTGGACCGGCCTTTACTCCTGGAAGATCCGCCTCTTTCCGGGGACCCGCTCGGAGTATCACCAGTACCTGGAAAGATATTACCGCAAAAAGAAGCAGCTTCTGAAAACAGATGACAACGAACCTACCACGGTCCTGAAAGATAACTGGGATCCCAACCTGCCCGACCCGCCGGATAATTTATTCCAATATGCTGAATTCGCGCTGACTCGTGATGAGGCGGTCTATCTCCAGGAGCGGGTGCTGGCGGAGCACCCCAAAAGCATGCTGGCCTATTTCTTGGTGTCAGGTTCCCTTGAGGATAGCGCTTATTTCTGGGAGCAGCCCCTGATCGGCACTTTGCCGGTTTCGCTGCAGCAGGAAGTTGCTCACGCCAGGAATTTCTCCAAGACTATCTACGGAGCGGCGATCCTTTATAACCTGATGCTGGCCCGTAAGTCAGGACGGCAGAACCGGATTGAACAGTATGAAGCGGAGCTGGACGAGTGGGCTGCCTCGATGCACGCGCGCTGGACGGAGTTGAGGCAGTGGTATGAGCGGCGCAAGGAATTCTGGGCTCTCGAGTTCCTGAAGCAGGCCGTGCCGCGGCTTACCGTAAAGTTTGTCGAAGACTGGCTGCGCCTGGTTTTTGAAGGGGGCAACCTTGCCGCGATAGGGGAGGATGGGGCGGCGCGGGCGCTTATCCGCGACCGGGAGCGATACCTGAAAGGCGCCCGGGCCAGGCTGGAAAACCCCCGGGCTCTGGCGGCATGGAGCGGTTCATCGGGGAGCTACCGGCTCAGCTTTCGCTGGAAAGAAGTCAAAAAGATCATCGCCGATATCCTGGCCGGACTGAACAGGGGGCAGCAGCATGCTTAGTCCTGAAGCCCGCCATATCTATTTGAACGAACTGAAACCGCCGCCCGGATATATTCTGGACAGGGCGCTGGCTACTACCTTTTCGCTGGACCTACTGACGCTGTTGTTTGCGCCGCTGGCCATGGTCTTCTATGAATGCCAGGAGAAGGATTTTGATTTAGGCGGGCGGGTTGAAGTGATTGAAGCCCTGCGCCGGGTGGCCGGCAGGCTGGTGATCTTTTGCCAGAAGGGGCGGATAACCGTGCCCCGGACAGCCACTTTGCTTTACAGCTACCTGGAGCCTGTAGTGGTTGAGGTACAGCCTGGGGGCGAAGGGGTTTTTCATCCTAAGACCTGGCTGCTGCGATTTACCGCGGAAGACGGCCCGGTGGTTTACCGCTTTCTCTGTTTGTCCCGCAACCTGACCTTTGATCATTCCTGGGATACCGTGCTCAGCCTGGAAGGCGTGCTGCAGGAGCGCAGGGTTGGTTTTTCAGCGAACCGCCCCCTGCGTGATTTTATCAGAGCCTTGCCTAAGTTGGCGGATAGAGAACTGCCGCCGCAGATCCGGGAGCATATAGAGCTGCTGGCCGAGGAAGCCGGGCGGGTCATCTTCGAAGCGCCCCCCGGTTTTGACCGCGAATTTGACTTTGTCCCTTCAGGGATTCCGGGCTACCGCTATCCCCGCCTCCTTGGAGAGAGCTGCAGCAGGCTGGCAATCATCTCGCCCTTTATTTCCCCGGGCTGGCTGATGCAGTTGCCGCCGGCCCGGAAGGAGAGTTTTCTTGTTACCAGGGAAGAGAGCGTCGACTCCTTGAGCGATCAGCAGTATGGCTGGCTATCCGGGAAGTTCAGTCTTTATACCATGCACGAAGCAGCGCAGGTGCCAGAGATGGAAACAGAAGATGAGCAGCCTGAGAGTCAGGAGACGAATGACCTTCCGGGGCTTCATGCCAAGCTCTATGTAACCGAAGACGGCGCGAATGTAGTGGTGGCAACCGGTTCCGCCAACGCCACCGATGCTGCCTTCAGGGGGCGAAACGTGGAGTTCATGGTTAGACTCCGGGGGAAGAGAGAGCGCTGCGGGATCGACAGGTTATTTGGTTCTGATGCGAAACGCCCCTTCCCGGGGGAGCTTTTCCGTCCATACGAGAGACCTGGCGAAATCCCGGAAGAGCTTGCCATTAAGAGAGAACTGAATATCATCCTGGAGGGAGCCCGGCGGGATTTGCTTAAAAGTAAACTGGCGCTGCAGGTTCAGCCGGAAAAGGAAGGCCTATACAGTCTTATACTGAGCGCCGCAAGCTGGCCGGATATAAACTCTGTAAATGGTTTCTGCTACCCCATTACTCTGAAAAAAGAGGATCATGCCCGGGAATTAAAGGGCTTGGGCCGGGAAGGGATCACCTTTACCGGTTTGCCGCCGGCAAGTGTAACCGGCTTTATCGCTTTCCAGTTGAAAGTAAGGCATAGAGGCCAGGACGGTGCGCTCGCTTTTGTATTAAATCTTCCTGTGGACGGAATGCCGGAAGAACGGGACCGGGAGATTTTACTCAGCTTGATTGACGGCCGCGAAAAGTTTATCCGTTACCTGTTATATATTCTGTCCGAAGAGCAGGATGTTTACCATCTTCGCGATGCTTTCGAAACAGGGAAGAGCCGTGGCAGAGGGGGGGCGCAGCTAGGGTTTAACCTGCCGCTGCTTGAAGAGCTGGTCCGCGCCTATAGCCGGCAGCCGGCCAAGATCGAACGTATTGCCAGGCTGGTAGCCGAGCTGGAGCAGACGGAGAAGGGCAAAGAGCTGCTGCCGGAGGATTTCAGGCAGCTTTGGGCTGTAATCGAGGCAGCCGGTAAGGAGGCGGCCTGTCATGAGCGATAAAAGAGGGAACCCCGGCTTTGATCCGGATGAGGTGCTGCGAGGGCTGAAAGACTTTCAGCGCCTTACGGTGGACTATGTTTACCACCGTCTTTACGAAGCCGATGACAGGGCAGATCGCTTCTTAATCGCCGACGAGGTCGGCCTGGGGAAGACCCTGGTAGCCCGGGGAGTTATCGCCCGGGCCATTCAAAAGCTGTGGGATGAGGTAAGAAGGATTGACATCATTTATATCTGCTCCAACGCTGATATAGCCAGGCAGAATATCAGCCGGCTGGAAATACCCGGAATTGGCACCCATACTCTCTCCACCAGGATTACCCTGCTTCCGGTAAAATTGGGCGATCTGGAGCAAAGAAAGGTAAATCTGGTCGCATTTACTCCCGGTACATCGTTTAACACCGGGCAGCAATCAGGTATCGCCAAGGAGAGGGCGATGATTTACCATATGCTCAGGGATGAATGGGGTTTTGCGGACCTAACCGGACCGATGAACCTGTTTCAGTGTAACATGAGCAAGTCTAACTGGCGGCAGCTACTGGGAAGATATGATACCTCCAAAATTGATTCTGCCCTGAAGCAGGGTTTTCTGGAAGAGCTCCGCAAACACAAAGAGATAAAAGAGCAGTTTGACCGGTTAAAGCCTTCTTTTGCCCATTTCAGGAAGCGGCACAATATTCCCCTTTCCTTACGAGAGGAGCAGCTAAAGCTCATCGGTGAACTCCGGTCCATTTTGGCCCGTTCGTGCCTGAAGGCGCTGGAACCGGACCTGGTGATCCTGGATGAGTTCCAACGCTTCCGCGATCTGCTGGATGGCGAGGATACCGGAGCGGTCCTGGCCCGGACCCTTTTCCGTTACGAGGGTGTTAAGGTGCTCCTGCTCTCCGCCACGCCCTATAAGATGTACACGATGAATCACGAGAGCGAAGATCACTACCGGGATTTTATCCGTACCGTGCGCTTCCTATTCGATTCCGACGAGGAGGCCGCAGCCCTTGGCGAAGAGCTGCGGCGCTACCGCCAGAAGCTCTTGCGGCTTGATTCTGGCGAAACCCCCGGGCTGGAGAGCTTGCGTGATTCTGTAAAAAGGCGGCTGCACCGGGTCATGGTTAGAACGGAGCGGCTGGCGGTCAGTGAAGACAGGGACGGCATGCTGGAGACGAAAACCGGGCTGGCTGAGATGGCGCCTGCGGATCTGCTTTCCTTCAGGACGGTGGATCGGCTGGCCCGTGTGCTCGAGGTCCCGGACACCGTGGAATACTGGAAGTCGGCTCCCTACTTGCTGAACCTGATGGATAGGCGCGGTTACAAGATCAAAGAGAAGCTGCTTCAGAGGATAGATTCACAACAGTATGGACGGGCAATTTTCGATATCCTGGCTGAAGGCGCTTCGGGGCTTTTGACCAGTGAGGAGATTGCCGCATATAAAAAGATCGATCCAGGCAATGCCAGGCTGCGCGCCTTTCTTTCTTCTACTGTGGAGCAGGGATCCTGGAAGCTGTTATGGGTGCCCCCGGCGCTCCCTTACTACAGGCCTGAGGGCAGTTTTTTGGGCGGGGGCCGCGGAACAGATTTTACCAAGGCCCTGGTCTTCTCATCTTGGAAGGTTGTTCCCAAGGTCATCGCCATGCTCTGCAGCTACGAAGCTGAGCGGCGGATGACCACGCTTTTGGATAAAGAAGCGGATTATTTTGAAGAACGGCGCAAGCGCCGGCCCCTGTTGAGATTTTCTTTAGCCGGGGACAGATTAACGGGCATGCCCAATCTCAACCTGCTCTACCCATGCTGGACTCTCGCTACCCTGCTGGATCCCCTGCAGGCGGCGCTGCAGCGGGGCAGCGGTGTACTTCCTTCTTTGAAGCAGGTGCAAGAGCTTTATGCAAAGCTAATTGAAGAGCGGCTGCAGCCGCTTATTGACAGGCATAGCGTTAAAGATAGGCCCAATGATGAGCAGTGGTATTGGGCGGCATTAGCTCTGCTGGACCGGGAATACAGCAACGAAGTTGCGGACAAGTGGCTGAACAGCATCGATGACGGCATTGCCTGGCGGAAGATGGCCGATGGGCGGAGCGAGCGGGAGGATGAGGATAGCAAGTTTGCAGAACATGTAGACCAGTTTTACTCCTGCTTCTGCAAAGGGTGGGAACTGGGCAAGCCGCCCGGTGACCTTTACGATGTTCTGGCAAAAACAGCGCTGGCCTCGCCCGCAGTGGCTGCCCTGCGTTCGTTGATGAGACTGTATCCTCGCGAGATCCATGAAGCTCTGGGAGCATGCCTTATGGCGGCGGCAGCCCGGATCGCCATGGGCTTCCGGACCATGTTCAACCTGGCCGAGTCGATCACATTGATCCGGGGCGAGAAGGACCACGAAGGAACCCGCTACTGGGAAAGTGTGCTTAACTACTGCTGCGAGGGCAACCTGCAGGCGGTGATGGACGAATACGTCCATTTACTGCGCGATAACCTGGGCAATAGTAATCTTCAGGATATTGCCGGGGAAATTCAGAAAGCCGTTTCCATCAGGACAGTCAGCCTCGATTTTGACGAGTTCAAGGTAACTGAGACCGGCAATATAGCGCCAGACCGCCATAGCCTGCGCTGCCGCTATGCTCTCCGTTTTGGCCAGGAGCGGGACGTGGGGCAGGATGAGCAGTACTGGGAAGCCCGTCCGGAGCAGGTCCGCCGGGCGTTCAACTCACCCTTCCGCCCCTTCGTATTGGCTACTACTTCCATCGGCCAGGAGGGGCTGGACTTCCATTGCTACTGCCATGACCTCTATCACTGGAACCTGCCGGCCAACCCCGTTGACCTGGAGCAGCGGGAGGGGCGAGTACACCGCTTTAAGGGCCACGCTATTCGCAGAAATATTGCCGTTAAATACGGGCTGCCGGCACTGGCCGGTAATATAGGCCCCTTTGAGGATCCCTGGGAGCTTCTTTTCCAAAAGGCTGCCCAGGAACGGGGTATTGGTAAAAACGATCTGGTTCCGTTCTGGATCTATGAAGGACCGTATAAGATTCGCCGCAATGTCCCTTCGCTGCCGCTGAGCCGCGATGAGCAGTTGCTTGACTGCCTGCGCAGCGATCTGGTCTATTACCGGCTGGTCTTCGGGCAGCCTCGCCAGGAAGACCTGCTGGACTGCATCCGCCGCCACTCGCAGGAGAAGCTCGACCTTGAAAAGCTGGCCAAATACCGGATTGACCTTTCCCCTCCAGGTGGAGGGGAAGTGAAGTTTCCACCCACACCTGGACAGGCACCTTTAACAAAAGTAACATTAAGCCAAAAGTTGTCCAGCCGCCATTAACGGCTTGTATAAAAAAAGTGTGATAGAGATGAAATAATCTACATTGAACCCCGGGAACGCGAGGCGCTGGTTAAGTGCTGGCGCCGTTATCCCGGCAGGACCTGGATCAATGGCTAATTGACCTGGTTAAGGAGTTGCTTGATCGGACCGGGTTGGATAACGATGATGAAAGGCTGGTCATGACCATCCGGAAGGAAAGGCTGACCCTGCCCGTGACGATTAACCAGCGCTATGTCATCGAGGGCGCCCCCTCCGGCCAAATAGGCCTGATCATGCCGCTGGAGTATGACCTGGCGGTAAATAAAGTGAAAGAGCGAATTATTCAAGATAACGAAGACTATTTTACAAGTGATGGGATCAAGGATGCCTTGTGGGTGGTTTTTGACCGGAAAGAGGGTGTTTATCTTTCGCCGGAAATCAAGGAACTCTGGTTGGAAGCGGTT
>JAAZHP010000241.1 GCA_012510625.1 Bacillota bacterium | reverse complement strand
GAGAAGCAGAGACTGCCTCCGTAGTCCTCACCTATTACGGCCAGTCGGCTTTCTTGATGGAAGCAGACAAAAAAATTCTGGTTGACCCCTACCGCCCGGAGCTGGGCTACGGCCGGATTGACCTCCCCGTTGACCTGGTGACAATCAGCCACCACCACTTCGACCATGACTATGCCGAAGGAGGCCGCGGAGCCAGGGTGCTCCTTGGATTAAGCCCGGACGGTGAATGGCAGCAAGTAGAAGAAGACGCCGGTTTTGCCCGAATCTACTCGGTAAATACATATCATGATTCCAGCAGCGGAAGCTGGCTGGGCAAGAACAGCATCTTCGTCTTTGAGATTGCCGGGCTGCGGCTGGCTCATGCCGGGGACCTGGGGCACCCGCTGGGTCCGGATGAAATGGAGCAGATCGGGCCGGTGGACCTGCTCTTAATTCCAGTAGGAGGTCATTACACCCTCCCCTACGAAGCAATCCAACAGGTAATGGAAGGGTTAAAACCGGCGGTGGTCATACCCATGCATTACCGCACCGGGTATTACGGCGATCATAACCTGGGATCATTGCAAGATTTTTTAAATCAAGATTTGCCATACCCGGTCTGTGAAAAAGGGAGCAGCATTACTGTAAGTAAAGAAGATATGCCGGCATCAACAGAGATCTGGGCCATGGAATTTCAACTGCCCTAGCCTCAGTTACCTAGCCCGGGTTTTCGGCTTTGCCCTCTTTCCAGGAGCGGGATTTTGCTTTGCCTGCTTTTTTCCCGTAGTATTTCTGGTAATATTCGCTTCGCCAGGCCAGGTAATCCCGGATTGATTCTTCCAGGGGGCGGGCCCGGTAACCGAGCTCTTTTTCAGATTTAGCCCGGCAAAACCGGGAATTTTCAGAGACAGTCAGCAGCGAGTAGGTGGTAAATTGCGGTGTTTTTTTCAACAGGCGATAGAAATGATGGGTGTACTTTGAGAAAAAAAGAGCCAAATTAAAGGGCAGCACCATCGAGGGAGAGCGCAGTCCGGCGATCTGCTGTGTTTTTTTCAGAAGCCACCGCAGGGTGACCTGCTCTCCGGAGAGAATATATTTTTCACCGGTGCGGCCCTTTTCTGCGGCCAGGATCATTCCCTGCACTACATCCCGGACATCAACAAAATCGTAGGCGCCGTTAATGATGAAATGTATTTTCGAGTCAGCAAAGGTTTTTAGCAGTTCTCCCATCTCTGAATTGAAGTAGTCATATGGGCCGATCACCCCGCTGGGGCAGACGATGACGGCGTCGAGGCCTTCGCTGACCACTTCCAGCACCGCCTGCACCCCCTCGGCCTTGGTCCGGTCATAGGCTCCGGCGGCACCGTCCAGGGCCATGGGGGTCTTTTCATCCATGGTTACGCCCTTCGGCTCTCTTCTAAAAGCGTGAACGGAAGCGGTATGGATCATTCTTTTTACCTTTGCTTTCAGAGCTGCCCGGGCTACGTTCCGCGCCCCTTCAACATTCACCCGGTACATAATCTCCTCGTCACCGGGCATAATGGAGACGATCCCGGCAAGGTGATAAACCAGCTTTACCCCTCTCATCCATCGATCCAGGGTGCCGGGATCGAGGACATTCCCAACCACCATTTCGATAGGCAGCCCGCTCAGGGAATCACAGGATTCGCCCGGCAAGACCAGGGCTCTCACCTCTTCGCCCCTTGCAACCAGCTCCCTGACCAGGACATTTCCGATATGCCCCGTAGCCCCCGTTACCAATATCATCTAAATCGACCTCCGCTCTAATCCGTTAATCAGGATCTTGATACTTTGCTCGGTAACTTTGCCCCAATCGTCTTCATGGGGGGCGAGCAGGCTGCGCATAAAGATGCCGCTGGCGATGGCGAGGATAGCCCGGGCCGCGGCACCGGGATCGACCGGTTCAAGCGTCTCTTCGTCAATTCCCCGCCGGATCAGCATGGTGAAGATCTTCTCGAATCGCTGAAAGGTGGCGAGAGTAGCCCTGCGCACGATCTGGTTGCGGCTTGCCTGAGCCCAGATTTCCAGGAATATGCCTGCCCGCGTATAATCCGATTGAATAAGGCCTTGCATAAGGTGTGAAAGGCGGAGCAGGCTCGCGGGAATATTCACGGCATTACGGGCGGTGTTCTCCAGAGTCTTTTCAAGTTCGGTAAGCTGGACATCGACCAGCTCCAAAAAGATGGCTTCTTTGCTTTCAAAATGGTAATAGAGGGCGCCCTTGCTGATCCCGGCGCGCTCGCAGATTTCGGCAACGCCTGTTCCGGCATAGCCTTTCCCGGCAAAGCATGCCGCGGCGGCATTGAGAATTGCCGCCCTGGTCTCATGCCCTCTTAGGTTATTTTTTTCTTCAATCATGCGCTAACCCGGACCTATACCCGACCGGACGGTCGTTTTAATTAATTGTATAAAATAACTGCCGTTCTGTCAATAAAGCAATCTCTTGCACTGTGTCAATACTTAGCGGGTATATTTCCTCGTTCCAGACAAATTAATTTAAAACCACCTTTGACTATTGCTTGGGATCAGCCTGGAACTACATAATTACTTCCATTTGATCATAGATAGCCT
>JAAZHP010000028.1 GCA_012510625.1 Bacillota bacterium | reverse complement strand
GCTCTCCGGGCGGGAGCTTCATACCTGGCCGTGGCCCTGGTTGGAGAAGCGCTGGAACTTCGCCGGGCCGGGATCGAGGCCCCGGTTCTCCTGCTCGGCTACACCGATCCTGCCGCTGCGCCGCTTCTGTTAGAGCACAACCTGACAGCGGCTCTTTTCGACCTGGATACGGCCCGGCTTTTCAGCAGCCGCTGCCGGGCGGATGGGCGGCCTCTACCGGTCCACCTGAAAATCGATACCGGGATGGGGCGAGTCGGCGTCTCTGCGGCTGATGCAGCCGGCTTTATCGCCGCCGTCTCCCGCCTGCCGGGCCTGAAGCTGGAAGGGATTTTTACTCATTTATCTTCCGCCGATGAGGACGATGACAGCGCCAGGGCATATACAGCCCGGCAGCTGCATCTTTTTGACGGCGTAATTGACGCCGCCCGTGAGCAGGGCATAGAATTCTCTTTTTGTCACGCCGCCAACAGCGCCGCCGCCGTGCTTTTCCCGCAATCCCGGTATAACCTTGTCCGGATCGGGATCTCACTTTACGGCTGCTACCCGGCCCCGTGGATGCGAAACCATGGGGCGGTAAAGCTGCGGCCGGCGATGTCTTTGAAAAGCAAAATTGTCTTTATAAAAGAGGTTCCCCCGCAAACACCGCTTGGCTACGGAAGGACTTACTGCACGGCAGGAAGATCTCTTATTGCCACTGTCCCCGCCGGCTATGCCGACGGCTATCACCGCCGCCTCTCCAACAGGGGCGAAGTGCTGGTGCGCAGCCGGCGGGCTCCTGTCGTCGGGCGTATCTGCATGGACCAGTTGATGATCGATGTGAGCCATATCGACGGTGTGGCCCGGGGTGACGAGGTAGTCCTTTACGGAAGCCAGGAATCTAGTTGCATTGCCGTTGAAGAGGTGGCGCAGCTTTTGGGGACAATAAATTATGAACTGCTTTGCCATGTGGGTAAAAGGGTGCCCCGCTGTTACCTGAAAGAGGGACGGCCCGCAGAAGAAGAGCCGTAACCAAAATAATCTAGTAGTTGCCGGTTTAAGCTTCTTTTTCCTTGGCAAGCTGCATAACTATTAAACGATACCGTATAATAGCTCATGTGGAAGCGATAAGGCCTGATTTTCATTACTATTTTTGAAGGGGGCAGTTGGCATCATGGCGCAGACAAAAAGGATCATGATCAGTTTGCCGCAAAATCTCTTGACCGAAGTGGATGGGATTGTGGCGCTGGAAAAGAGAACGCGCAGTGAATTTATCCGCGAAGCGATGAAACTCTATCTGCAGGAGAGGAAAAAAAGACAGATCCGCGAACGGATGCAGCAGGGCTACCTCGAAATGGCCAAGATCAACCTGGCCCTTTCCAAGGAGGCAATCTACGCTGAAAACGAGGCCGGCAGGATTCTGGAAGAGCTGGTCAGTGGAGAGTGAAGCCGGTGGAGGTTAAACGAGGCTATATATTTTTTGCAGATTTAAGTCCCGTTGTCGGCTCCGAACAGGGCGGGCTGCGTCCAGTCCTGGTTATTCAGAACGATGTGGGCAACCGTTACAGCCCTACGGTTATTGTAGCGGCGATAACTTCCCAGATCGACAAGGCCAAGCTGCCGACTCATGTGGAGATTAACGCGGCGGATTATAATCTCGATCGCGATTCCGTGGTGCTGCTGGAGCAGATCCGGACCATCGACAAGCAGCGGCTGCAGAAGAAAATAACCGAACTGGATGATCGGATCATGTCAAAAATTGATGAGGCTCTCCGGATCAGCCTTGGACTGATAGAATTCTAGCTTCTCACCAACTGCCCGGAGATTTTGGAATGACCGCCTTCTTGGGCCGGGGCGGTTTTTAATTTTTGTAAAGGAGCGTGAAAACGTGACCGGAGCAGCGCAACAGAGGCCGCTTATCGGGATCACCGTTAACCGGGATTACAAACGCAGCCGGTTCTGGCTGCCGGATGGCTACTGCTGCAGGATCGAGGAGGCGGGAGCGCTGCCGCTCCTTATCCCTCCCATGGATCCCTCAGCTGCGGGCGCCTTGATTGGCTCTCTGCAGGGCCTGCTGCTAAGCGGCGGCGGCGACCTGGCGCCCCTCTATTACGGAGAAGATCCTCACCCGCTTCTAGATGAAACTGATCCGCAGCGCGATGCCTGGGAATATGCCCTGGCAAAAGCGGCGCTGGCCCGGAATTTACCGGTTTTCGGGATCTGCCGCGGCCTGCAGATACTAAATATTCTCCGGGGCGGGACACTGATCCAGGATCTTTCCGGGACAAGCTCTATGCAGCACCTGCAGAAAGGCCCCCGCACTTATCCTTCCCACAGCGTGGAGATCCTTCCCCAAACTCGCCTGGTGGAAATCCTGGGTGAAGGGCACATCGCGGTCAACAGCTTCCATCACCAGGCCGCCGGCGCCATTGCCCCGGGGCTGAAAAAGGCGGCGGTTGCGCCCGACGGAGTCATCGAAGCCCTGGAAGATCCCCATCTTCCTTTTCTTATCGGGGTGCAGTGGCATCCCGAGTCCCTGCAGCATCCGGCGTCGAATCTCCTTTTCCAGGCCTTCGTCAACGCTGCGGCGGCGCTCCTTTAGCTGTGATCCCGCAGCCACCACCGTTCCGAGAAAAGGGTTTTTAGCGGGCTCCAGAACCTGCTCAAGGGCATGGGCAAAAAATTGATTGCTTCTTTATAGAAGCTGCCGGCAAAGGGAAGGGCCCCCCTTCCCGTTTCGATAATTCATGCCGCAAATCCGCTGTAGGCGCGGCCCGGATTTTCACCCTTTAGCAAGCCGGCCATATTGGCGGCGGCGACAAACGATTGCAGGTGGGCTACTCCTCCCAACTTGGGCAGCGCTTCTCCGGAGGGGGTGGCTACATGGGTGACATCACCAACAGCGTAGATATCTTCCAGCCCCTGCAGCGCCATGGTATGCGGGTCTGTCTTCAGCCAGCCCTCCTCTCCGCCCAGTCCGCTATCCCGGATGAACGGCGGCGGAGCTGCCGCGGCATAATAAAGCAGCATATCGTAAGGAAAGCTGTCATTCTCGAGAAAAATCATTTTCTTGCCGGGATCAACCAGCCTGACATGGGCTTCCGGGTGAACGCGGATATTTCTTTTCAGCAGCAGCCCGGCGATGGCCCCGGATGTTTTCTCCCCAAACATGATCAAGGGGGCTTTCTCCGGGGTATAGACAGTGATGCTGATATCGCGGCTTCGTCCCTGCCGGTAAAACCAGTTTTCAAGCAGCAGGGCGTACTCGTACGGCGCGCCGGGACATTTAATATTGGTGGAGGCAACGACAATGGCTATCTCGGTGCCTTGAAAATGCGGCAGCGCGGCGCGCATCTCATCAACCCCGGCAAAAGATTGCAGATCGAAACCTGCCCCGGCCATTCCCAGGGGCCGGCTCCGGTCAAGCTCCGCTCCGGCGGCGATCAGGAGCAGGTCGTAGCCGATCTCTTCCTGGCCGGTGTATACTTTTTTTTGCGCCGGATCTATTTTCTGCACCTGCCCGGCGATTAGTTCGACTCCATGGCGCTTTAGCAGAGAGCGATTCCGGAAAACTTGGCGCCTTCCTTTTTTCCCCACGGCGTAAAGCGGTAACACGGCCAGGTTTGCCGGCATCTTCTCTTTTTCAATTATAATCACCCGGTGCTCCGGGCCGAGCTTTCTTCTTAAGGAACGTGCCGCCGGAGCCCCGCCAGTGCCTCCGCCCACAATTACCACAGTGCCCATCTATTTCACCACCTTAGATGCGTTAATTCTATTTTTCCCCCCGGCGGGAACGCTATAAGGAAGCAGCGGCAGCCCGGTTAATATGCTACTGGGAATGATTGACAATAAAAAATATTGTGTTGAGTTATCCGGCGCGGCATAGTATATTAGAAAAGATCAGGCTGCCGGGCAACCGGTGAAGCCGGGCTTTTTAGCAGCCGGTAAGCTATATCCAACCGGTGGGACAAAAAGCCATTTTTTTTAGCGGGGGATTATGGATCATGAAATTAATTGATGAGGCCCTGGTAAAAGCCGCTGCCGGCGGCAGGGATATTAGCCTGCCGGAGGAAAGACTGCGTCTCGGTTATATCGGCGGCTGGGTCAGCATTATGGGCAATGCTGTGCTGGCTCTGCTAAAATTTGTTATCGGCATCGCCACCGGCAGCGTCTCCATGCTGGCCAACGCGGTGCATACCGCTTCTGACATCGTCACTTCCATTGTGGTGATCATCGGCTTTAAAATATCGAGCAAAGGGCCCGATAAGAAACATCCTTACGGCCACGGGCGTGTTGAATACCTGGCCGGATTGGCCGTGGCTGTAGCCCTGGTCGGGGTGGGCATTGGCTTTATCTGGGATGCTTACAGGCGCCTGGCCGGGGGAGTGGCCATGCAGCCCAGCGCGGCGGCTGTCGCTGTAGCCCTCGGATCTATCCTGGTCAAGGAGCTCATGTATCGTTTTGCCGGCAATCTCGGCAGGCTCATCGGTTCAGAAGCGCTGATTGCCGATGCCTGGCATCACCGCAGTGACGCTCTCACCTCGTTTTTGGTTCTCATTGCCGTTTGCGGCGGCTATCTTAACATTGGGTGGATCGACCCGGTAAGCGCCTTTATCGTGGCCGGCTTTATTATATATACCGGCGGTGAGATCGCCTACAGCGCCGGGGATAAGCTTATCGGGATCACCCCTTCCACGGAGCTGCTGGGCAGCCTTGAAGAAGAAGCGCTGGGCGTGGAAGGGGTAATGGATGTTCACGACCTGGAGGTCCACGACTACGGCATGTATAAGTCGGTGTCAATGCACATCAAAGTGGCCGGTGGTATCAGCCTGCACCAGGCACACGAGATCACGCACCTGGTTCAGGACAGGCTGGAAGAAAGGTTCAACTGCAGGGCGATTGTCCATCCCGACCCGCTGTCCGATTAAGGGATTAGCCCCGCAGGCTACGTCCCTTTATTGATTGCCCGCAATAATGTATAATACAGGGGAAATTTCATTTACCGGATTAGTCCGCTCATGTATACCCAAATCTGGATAATAGTAGGAGGCGTAAATCATGTCTGTTGAGCCGGAAATTGAACAGGAACTGGACGGGCTCTGTGCCCTGGCCTGCCTCCACCTGGAAGCTGCAGAAAAGAAGGAGATTGCTCGCCATTTGAATGAGTTGCTTAAAGTGTTGCGCCGGATTCAAGATATTGACACAACCGGGGTTGAGCCTACCGTTCATCCGGTTGCATTGCCGGCCCGTTTTAGGGAAGACGAAGTAGAAGCTTCTCTGTCCCCGGAGCATGTCTTTGGAAACACGGCCAACCGCAGCGATCAGTATTTTCATGTTCCCCGCATTGCCGGGGATGAACCGGAAGATGTTTAACCAGGCCGGATCTTATTTGCCGAAAGGAGCGGTCCGATGAAACTGTTCGAGATGACGGCGCTGGAGCTGAGCCGGCTGCTGCAGAAAAAAGAGGTCAGCGCGGTAGAGGTAACTCAGAGTTTTATTGAGCGCGCCGGCGAGGTGGAGCCGCTGGTTCAGGCTTATATTACCCGGACCCCGGAGACGGCTCTTGCCGAAGCGGAAGCGGTGGATGAGAAGCGGAAACGGGGAGAGGCGCTGCATCCCCTGGCCGGAGTTCCCCTGGCGGTAAAAGATAATATTTGCAGCTGCGGGGTGCGGACCACCTGTGCCTCCCGCTTTCTCGAACAATATATTCCTCCGGAAGATGCCACCGTGGTCCAAAAAGCCCGCGCCGCGGGCATGCCCCTTCTTGGGAAAACTAATCTTGATGAATTCGCCATGGGCTCTTCCACCGAAAGCTCGGCTTTTTTCCCCACCCGCAATCCCTGGAATCTTTCGCGCGTTCCCGGGGGCTCCAGCGGCGGCTCCGCCGCGGCCGTCTCTTCAGGCTCGGCTCCGCTGGCGCTGGGTTCGGATACCGGGGGCTCTGTCCGCCAGCCGGCAGCTTTCTGCGGCGTGGTGGGCTTGCGGCCTACATACGGCCGGGTATCCCGCGCAGGGCTAATCGCGCTGGCCTCCTCGCTGGATCAGGCCGGTCCGTTCGCTCTGACCGCAGCCGATGC
Organism: Bacillota bacterium; assembly: GCA_012510625.1. Lineage (GTDB taxonomy): Bacteria > Bacillota > Dethiobacteria > DTU022 > DTU022 > JAAZIN01. The sequence goes on along the minus strand of JAAZHP010000028.1, from coordinate 2,872 downwards.
CGCTCTGTTCCTGCAATTGATCGCCGGGCAGGACAGGGCAGATTTTACCACTTCAGATGAAGCTGTTCCTTCCTACCTGGCCGCTCTCCCGAAAGGGGTTCAGGGGCTGCGGGTAGGGCTGCTGGTGGAAAATGTGCCCGATCATTTTGACGCAGAGATCATCACCGCAATTCAGGAGGCCGCCAAAAACCTGGCGGATAACGGGGCTGTGGTGGAAGAGGTCTCCCTGCCGCATACCGGCGCCTCCCTGGAAGCATATCACCTTATCTGCGCCGCCGAGGCTTCCTCAAACCTGGGCCGCTTTGATGGAGTAATCTTTGGCCGCAGCGCGGCGGGAGAGAATATAAATGAGATGTACAGCCGGTCGCGGGGTGAAGGTTTGGGCCCTGAAGTAAAACGGCGCCTTCTCCTGGGCACCTATATCCTCTGCGAGAGCCGGTACGAAGCCTATTACATGCAGGCGATGCGCGTGCGGACCCTGATTCGCCGTGATTACGAGTCCGCCTTCAAGCGTTTCGATCTCCTGCTGGGGGCGGTTACCCCGACGACGGCTTTCAAGCTGGGAGAAAAGCTGGACGATCCCCTGGCCATGTACCACGCCGATATTTGCATCCTCCACGGGCCCCTGGCCGGAGTGCCCGCCATCTCTGTTCCTTACGGATTTGACAGCGGCGGGCTGCCCATCGGGGTGCAGTTGACGGCGGCGCCATTCCGGGAGGAGATTCTTTTCCGGGCGGCGCATTTTCTGGAGCAGAGCCGCGGCCCGGAACCGCTGCGCCCGCAGCTTTCCCCCTCCGGGTCATAGAAGGAGGTTTACCGATGAAATATGAAGCTGTTATCGGCCTGGAGATCCATGTGGAGCTGCAGACCCGCTCAAAAATATTTTGCGGCTGCAGCACAGCCTTCGGAGCCGAACCGAATACCAACTGCTGCCCGGGCTGCCTGGGGCTGCCGGGTACTCTTCCGGTGCTGAACCGCCGCGCCGTGGAATATGCCGTCAGGGCCGCCCTGGCCTTGAACTGCCGGGTGCAGGGAAAAAGTGTCTTTGCCAGGAAAAATTATTTCTACCCGGACCTTCCGAAGGCTTACCAGATTTCCCAAAACGAGCAGCCGCTGGCCTGGGGAGGATACCTGGAAGTAGATTTTCCCACGGGCAGCCGCCGGGTCAACCTGCAGCGGGTCCACCTCGAGGAGGAGGCCGGCAAGCTGATCCATGCCGGCGACTCCATCATGAGCGCCGCCTATTCCCTGGTCGACTACAACCGGGCCGGGGTGCCGCTGCTGGAAATTGTCACCGCCCCGGAGCTCCATTCGGGACGGGAGGCGCGCCTGTTTCTCGAGGAGCTGCGCACGCTGCTGCTCTATACCGGGGTATCCGATGTAAAGATGGAAGAGGGCTCCTTGCGCTGTGACGCCAACATTTCGCTGCGCCCGGCCGGCTCTGCCGGGCTGGGCATCCGGACGGAAGTCAAAAACCTGAACTCTTTCCGGGCTGTGGAGCAGGCTTTGAATTATGAAGCTGAACGGCAGGCCGCAATCCTCGCCGATGGAGGCGAGCTATTCACGGCCACCTGCCACTGGGATGACAACCGCAAGGCCACCGTGGTCATGCGGAAAAAGGAGGAGGCCGCCGATTACCGCTATTTCCCCGATCCGGACCTGCCGCCGCTGATCCTGGAGCGCTCCTATATTGAAGCGATGAGGGAGCAGCTCCCCGAGCTGCCCCGGGAACGGCGGCAGCGCCTGCGGGAGAGCTTCAATCTTTCGGACGATGAAGCGGCTATGCTCACCGCCACCCGCGAACTGGCTGACTTTTTTGAAGCTGCGGCGGAGAGCTACCGCGACTACCGCAACCTTGTCAACTGGGTCCAGGGGGACCTGGTTTACCGGCTGCGCGAAAGCGGGAAGAGGGCTGATGAGATTTCACCGGCCATGCTGGTGGAGCTTCTGGAGCTGCTCGATGCCGGCGAGATAAACCGCCCCGTGGCCAAAGAACTCCTGGCGGAGATGGTAAAAAGCGGCGTCTCGCCGCGGAAGCTGGTGCAGCAGCGCGGCCTGGGCAAAATATCTGACCAAGAGTCGCTGCTGCCGCTGGTGGAGCAGGTCATCGCTGAAAACCCCGATGCCGTGGAGAACTACCGCAAAGGGAAGGAAAAGGCGCTGGCCTTCCTGGTGGGGAAAGTAATGGCCATGACCAGGGGACGCGCCGATCCGCAGGAACTCAACCGCCTCTTCCGCGAAAAACTGTAAACCCCTGTTCTGTATCGGAATTAACCGTAGGGGCGGGCTTCCACGCCCGCCCGCATATCTTGTGGGACAACAGGGACGTACCTGTTTGTCCCACTTTGCCTTGAGCATAATATGTGGGACAGAGAGGACCGTCCCCAGGGTCCCAGTTTCTCACCTCTAACTGGTGAGGAACATGTGTTTGTTAGCCGATGCATTTTTCTCTAAATACTATATTTGTATTGTTTTCCGGGACGGGTTTGGGGCTGACTCAAAAGGACAGCCCCTTCTTGTTATCCCGTCCCCGATTAAGGATTGTAGGGGCGGCTCATGAGCCGCCCGAGAGCGTACCCTAAAAAACAGCAAGAATATCTCGTTATAGGCAAAAAATCCTCTGGCGCATAAAGGTCTATACTTCGCTGGTGATGATGGTAGTGCTTTACATGAAAGTTGGGCTGCATTAACCGGCCTGGGCTCGGGGCTCACCGGCGGGCGGGCGAACGGTTAAATCCCCCCCCGACCCCCCTTTTGCAAAGGGGGGAGTTTGGCGGGCGGGCGTGGAAGCCCGCCCCTACGACTTTTTGTTGCATCTGCAGAAGGGATACCGGGTGGGGATGGAACCTCACCCGTGCAAGTATGTCATCCT
>JAAZHP010000240.1 GCA_012510625.1 Bacillota bacterium | reverse complement strand
GGGGAATTCCATTAATAGTAATCCACACAATGCACAGGGTTATCCACAGGTTTATCCTCTATTTTGATGTTTTTCTCTGCTCTTTTCACAATATCCACACCGGGTAGACATAAACTGTTCTCCAGTTATGGGAATTTAGAGGGTTATTATGGACCAAATGGCAGTATTAAAAAAGAAAGAGAAAATACGGCTCATCCGCGTATTTAAGGATGGAAAGTGGCGAGGTTTCCTGCTGGAAGTCAGAAGTCTGAGGTCAGAAGTCGGAAAAACATTGTGGGACAATAGGGACGTACCTGTATGTCCCACATCGGAAATAAGCCAGTTTAAAGGAAACAATTGGCTATAACCCGGGCGGGCGTGGATGCCCGCCCCTACACCTCAGGATGGCAACAAAGATCCGCCCTTTGGCGACAACCCGTGATCAGGTTTAGCTGCCGGGCGGCAGGCCGGCGGAGGCGTTCAGGTTGAGGGGGGCGAAGATGCCGCGCCGGTAGTGATGGTCCGCTACGGCGGCGATCATGGCGGCGTTGTCGGTGCAGAGCCCGGGAGGCGGAAAATACAGCGGCACCCCCGGAAGGGCGTGCAGGAGCTCTTCGCGCATTAGGGAGCGGAGCCGGCTGTTGGCAGCGACGCCTCCGGCCAGGAGGACGCAGGCGGCGCCGTGCTCGCGGGCGGCGGCCACAGTTTTGTCTACCAGCACTCCGACGACTGCCTCCTGGAATGAGGCGGCCAGATCGGCCGGATCCGGCGTTTCATCTTTCTGTCGCATGTGGTGCAGGTGGCTGATCACTGCCGATTTCAGGCCGCTGAAGCTGAAGTCAAAACGTCCTTCCATATCATCGAGGTAGGCGCGGGGAAAATCAATAGCGGCAGGGTTCCCCTGCGCGGCCAGCCGGTCAATAAGCGGCCCGCCCGGATAGCCCAGGCCCATCGCCCGGGCAACTTTGTCAAAGACTTCGCCGGCGGCGTCATCGCGAGTCTGCCCCAGAGAAACGATTTCATCCGGTTCCGGCATGAGCAGCAAGCTGGTATGGCCGCCGGAGGCGATCAGCGCTACCAGCGGATAACGTATCCCGGCGCCGGTAAGAAAGTTGGCATAAAGGTGCGCCTCGACGTGGTTGACGGCGATGAGCGGCAGGCGGGCGGCGTAGGCCAGCGCTTTCGCCGTGGAGACGCCCACCAGCAACGCTCCCACCAGGCCGGGTCCGCTGGAGACGGCCACGGCGCTGAGAGCTCTCAAGTTGAGACCGGCCTCGTCCAGGGCCTGCTCGATGATAAGGTTAATCTGCTCGAGGTGGCGCCGCGAGGCGATCTCGGGGACCACGCCTCCGTAAGCGGCATGCAGCTTCACCTGCGATGAGATCACATTGCTGCAGATGCGGCGGCCGTCTTCCACCACCGCCGCCGCGGTTTCGTCGCAGGAGCTCTCGATGCCGAGAATATGGACGGTTTCGCCCTTTGATATTTCAGGAAGCCGGATCATCGCCGACCTCCCCGCCGCAATCCAGCTTGTTGTTGAACATCACCAGGCCGTCCTCGTCAAAGTAGTAATGCTTCCGCACTCCTTTAATGGTAAAACCGAATTTTTCATAAAGGCTGCGGGCGGCGTGATTGCTCGGGCGCACTTCCAGGGAGATGCGGCGCGCTCCCAGGGAAGCCGACTTCTTCATCAAGGCCTTCAGCAGCGCGGCTCCGATACCGCAGCGCCGGTAAGGCTTTGCCACCGCCAGGGTGGTCAGGTGGCCCTCATCAAATATAACCCAAATGCCGCCGTAACCGGCCACCCTCTCCCCCACCCGTGCCACCAGGTAGTGAGCCATGTCGTTTCTAATCAGCTCGGTGCGAAATGATTGAGACGACCAGGGCTGATCAAAAGAGTCCTGCTCGATCTTGGCCACGGCCTCAAGATCTTGCAGGGTCATGGGCTCAATAGTGAAGCTCAGGGTCACTTCGCACCTCTCTTTCGTTCCTTGAGCCGGCGCTCGGCTTCGGGACGGCGCAGGTACTGCGGCAGGAGCTCATGAAAGGATGCGGGGTGGCCCTGTTCGAGAAGGCGGCGCCCGCAAAGCGCCACCCAGGCTGCCCGGCAGGCGCGCTGCGGGGCCTCGGGCAGGACCGCCAGGCCGCCCAGCGCCTCGCTGAGGTAAGAGGCGTAAGAGTTCAATCCTTCCCCGGTGAAGACAATTGGCTCGCCGTATGTTTTCAATCTTTCGGCAAAGGGGCCCAGCTCAACCGCCGCCGGCGGAATCAGCATCTCCAGGCCGCGAGGCGGATGGGCTTCGCGCCGGTAGAGAGCGCTGTAGACTTCATTGCGGCGGGCGTCGAGCAGGGGGCAGATCAGGGCGCCCGGCGAAGGCACCGCTTCGGCCAGGGCCTGCAGAGTGGAGACCCCCACCGCCGGTATGTCCAGCCCCTGGGCCAGGGCTCGGGCCGTGGAGACGCCGATGCGGATGCCGGTAAAAGAGCCGGGCCCGGCGGCAACGGCGACGGCTTGCAGCTGTTCGCGCTCAATGGCGCTCTCTTTCAATAAAGCGTCGATTAGCGGCATCAGCCGCTCTGAATGGGTCTTGCGGATGTTTAGGGTAAACTCGGCCAGCAGCGCCTCACCGTCCAGCAAAGCCACACTGCAGGCCAGCGTTGTAGTATCGATCCCCAGTATCAGCAGTTCCAGCCCAGCCTTCCCCCATTTTCTTTAGAAAAGGGCTCCAGCGGCAGCATATTCAGCTTGCCGTCGACCCGCCAGGTAACCCCCTCGATAAGCCTGGATACAAGCCAGGAACTCTCCAATCCATGGGGCATCAGCCAGAGGCGGCGCCCCTCCCCGCCGTGATCATGAAAGCGCTCAATGGTGATCTCGAGCCGTTCAGCGGGGATGATCCCAGGCAGGTTATCGGCCCACTCTACGAAGGCGACCCCATCGCCGGGCAGGTACTCTTCGAAGCCGAGGTCGTTCAACGCAGCCGCTTCGTCCAGCCGGTAGAAATCAAAGTGATATACTGGAATTCTGCCGCGGTATATTTTCAATAGAACAAAGGAAGGGCTGGTCACCGTTTCAGTTACACCCAGCCCGGCGGCGGCGCCGCGGACGAAAACCGTTTTTCCGCTGCCCAGTTCGCCGTTCAAGGTAATTACCAGGGGCTCCCTGATTGAGTTTCCCAGAACCATGCCGGTATAGGTTGTCTCCTCTTCACTGCGCGTCGTCAAAAATGCTTCACCTTGCCGCATAGTCCCCCGCTTTTCCATATTTTCCTGGTGTTATTATAACTTTGCCCGGATTAAAAAGCAAATTGAGATCCTTCGCCCAAACAGAGTAAATAATTGAATGGGGAAAGAGGATTTAAAATTCTGTTTGAATGATCCCGGTTTCTATTATAAAATAAGCATAAATTGCATGATGGCACATAATTATTTTCAATG
>JAAZHP010000027.1 GCA_012510625.1 Bacillota bacterium | reverse complement strand
GGGCGAACTCCTCCCGGCCGCCCGGTAAAAAGCCGTTCACCAGCTGGTCCACAACTTCTTTAACCAGGGGTTCCCGGGCGTAAAGCTCCGCCGCGCGGTAGCCTTCCTGGTGGCAGCGCATCGCTTCCGCGGCCTCCAGGCCGAAGATGAAGATATTTTCCCGCCCCACCGCCTCCGCTATTTCGACGTTGGCCCCGTCCGCGGTGCCGATAGTGACGGCCCCGTTAAGCATAAATTTCATGTTACCCGTTCCCGAGGCCTCTTTACCGGCTGTCGAAATTTGCTCGCTCACATCGGCTGCGGGGATAATCTTCTCGGCCAGGGAGACGGAGTAGTTTTCAAGAAAAATTACTTTTAGCCTATCGTTAACCCGGCGGTCGCTGTTGATTACATCGGCCAGGGTGCTGATCAATTTAATGATCCGCTTGGCCAGAAGATAATTGGGAAAAGCCTTTCCGCCGAAGATAAAGGTGCGCGGCGTCATCTCCAGGCCGGGGTCTTCCAGCAGCCGGTTATAGAGGTGTAAAATATGCAGCGCATTTAAAAGCTGCCTCTTATACGCGTGCATCCGCTTAACCTGGACATCGAAAATGGACTGCAGGTCCACTCCCCAGCCGGTGCGCTCCCGGATAATCTTCGCCAGCGCGGCCTTGTTCTGCTGCTTGACCCGGTAAATCTTTTCCTGGAATGAAGTGTCGCCGGCATGGTTCAGCAGCCGGAGCAGGCTTAAGGGATCGCGGAGCCAGCCCGGACCTATTGTTTCAGTGACCAGGGAGGCCAGAAGAGGGTTAGCCTGCAGAAGCCAGCGGCGGTGGCTGATCCCGTTGGTCTTGTTGTTGAATTTATCCGGGTAGATTTCGTAAAATTCTTTCATCTTCTGCCGCTTCAAGATCTCCGTATGCAGCCTGGAGACACCGTTGACACTGTGGCTGCCCGCTATCGCCAGGTGAGCCATTTTAATATTGCCCCCGTCAATTACGGCCGTGCTCCGCTCCAGATCTTCTTTCTTTCCGGGAGCCAGCCGGGCCAGTTCAATCCTGAACCGCCGGTCGATCTCCTCCACGATCTGGTAGATGCGGGGAAAGAGCGGCGCAAAGATGTCTACAGGCCAGGTCTCCAGCGCTTCCCTCAAGGTGGTATGGTTGGTATACGAGACGGTCTGTTCGGTAATCCTCCAGGCCTCTTCCCAGCCCATCCCCTCCTCGTCGATTAAAATACGCATCAGCTCGGGAATGGCCAGGACCGGATGGGTGTCGTTAACATGCACGGCCACCCGGTGATGGAGATTCTTGAGGGAGCCGTATCTCTTTTTGTAAAGCCTGGCAATGCTCTGCAGCCCGGCAGAAACAAGAAAATACTGCTGCTGCAGCCGCAGCGACTTCCCTTCGCGGCTGGAATCGTCGGGGTAGAGAAGCTCGCTGATTGCTTCCAGCCGGTGCTTGTATTCAACCACATTGCGATAGCAGCCCGGTTCGCGGCAGCCCCTTTTTAAATCGGCCAGGGCCGGCTCGGCGCTCCACAAACGAAGCGTGTTCACGACACCGTTCCGGTAGCCGATCACCGGTATATCGTAAGGCACCGCCAGGACCGATTCGTAATCTTCATGGTGAAATAGCAGCCTGCCTCCGGCCTGCTCCGCTCTCACCCGGCCCCCGAACCTGACCTCAACGGCTTCTTCGGGACGGCGCGTTTCCCAGACGCTGCCTCCGCAAAGCCAGTCTTCGGGCATTTCCAACTGGCGGCCGCCGGCAATGACCTGTTCAAAAAGCCCGTAACGGTAGCGGATCCCGCAGCCCATGCCGGGCAGCCCCAAGGAGGCCAGGGAATCAAGGAAACATGCGGCCAGCCGGCCCAGGCCGCCGTTGCCCAGTCCGGCATCGGGCTCGGCGGCAAGAGCTTCGTCAAGGTTTAAGCCGAGCTCGGCCAATCCTTCACGGCATAGCTCCAGTACGCCCAGGTTGAGCAGGTTGCTTTCGAGCAGCCGGCCGAGCAGAAACTCCATGGAAAAATAGTAGACCTTTTTAGACTCTCTTTCCCGGTAGAGCTTGTTGGTATCAATCCACTGGGCCGCCGCCGCTTCCCGAACCATGCTCCCCAGGGTCCGGTAAATGTTTTCGGGAGCGGCCTGGCTTATATCTTTGCCATGCATTGTTGTGAATTTTTGAACAAAGATGCGCTTAAACTGATCTTTATTTTCAAACATAGATATTGCTCCTTTAGGGATAGTCTCCATTTATATTTAAGCATATTTTACTGGGTAATTTAAGCGTTAACTTTTGCTAAGTGAGAATGTTGCGACAACATGGGCAGTGTGCCTGTTTTTGAATATTCCCTCCGCCGCATGCCCGTTCCATTAATTCTTGATATTTCTATTTCAAACGAGTAAGATTAAAGGTGGCAGACGGCATACTGAAAATCACCGGCAATTACTATGATGACTCCAATACATCTACACTTCCGGGGGAAGAAGCTCCAATGAAAAAAGCTGCTTGTAAGATGGGCTTGCTGCTGTTATTGCTGGGCATGAGCGCCCTTTATAATACCAGCTGCGAAAGAGAGCCCCTTCCGCCGGCAGGTGAAAACGCCGGCATAGAAGTTGTGGCGACCATCTTCCCCCTGGCCGACATGGTAAGACAACTGGGCGGTGAAAAGGTGATCGTAACTGCCCTCCTGCCCGCGGGAGCCAGCCCGCACACCTTTGAACCAACCACGGAGCAGGCCAAAAATATCTCCCGGGCACAGCTCCTATGCCACATCGGTGGAAGACTGGATGATTGGGCGGCAGAGATGGCCTCCGCCCGCTCCCACAGTCTGATTATTTTGAATCTCGCCGAAGCTGCCTTGCAGCGGGGATGGAGGCCGCAGCCGGAGGCAGACGAGGCCTTCAATCCTCATCTCTGGCTGGATCCCCTGACAGTGAGAGATTACCTCTGCCCGGCCCTCGTTGAAGCAATGTCAGAAGCGGATCCGCATAATGCAGATTATTACCGGTCCAATTTGGCCGCCTACCAGAAGGAGTTGACCGCCCTTGACAGTGAGATCCGCTCATCGCTGGACCCTTTGCCGGAAAAAAGTTTTGTCTCCGTGCATGCCGCCTGGCAATATTTTGCCGCCCGCTACGGGCTGGATCAGGCGGCGGTAATCACGGATTTCCCCGGCCAGGAGCCCTCGGCGGCCTGGATTGCCGGGCTGGTCGACCTCTGCCGGAGCCATGGCGTCCGGGTAGTCGCCGCTGAGCCCCAGCTTTCAAAATCCGTGGCGGAGATGATTGCCCGTGAAATTGGGGGCAAGGTAATTTTGCTTGATCCGCTGGGCAGAGAAGGACTTCCTAAAAGGGACAGCTACCTAAATTTAATGCGCTACAACATGGCGGTGTTAAAAGATGCCTTCTCAGAATAACAACAACACGGTTATTTTAGTCGAGGGGCTTTCAGTGAAGAGAGGCGCCGCCCCGGTGTTGCAGGAGATTACCTTTGAAGTAAAGCGCGGCGAAATGATTGGCCTCATTGGCCCCAACGGGGGCGGCAAAACCACCCTTCTGCAGGCCCTGCTCGGATTAATTAAGCCTTCTGCCGGCCGGATCCTGATGTTCGGCCTCCCGGCCGGGAACCTCGGCCCGGTAAGAGAAAAAATCGGCTATATCCCGCAAAACCGCTCTTATGACCGGCGCTTTCCGCTTTCGGCCGAAGACGTGGTAATGACGGGCTGCTACTCTCCCCGGACATTACTGCGCGCGCTGAGGCGGGAAGAAAAGGAGGCCTGCCGCGAGATGCTGGCCGCGGTGGATGCACTCCACCTGGCCGCGCGCCCTTTTGGCGATCTATCCGGCGGCGAGCAGCAGCGGGTGCTCCTGGCCCGGGCCCTGGTCCGCCGGCCGGAGCTGCTGCTTTTGGATGAACCCTCCACCGGCCTGGATCTGAACGTGCAGCAGCTTTTCCTGGAGCGGCTCCGCCTGCTGCAGCAAAATTACGGCTTAACCCTTCTGCTCGTATCGCACGATATTGTCTCCCTGGCCGGTTTGGCCGACCGGCTCCTCTGCATCAACCGGACCATGCATATCCATGGCGAGCCGCAGCAGGTTCTGCACAGTCCCGCCCTGCAAAAAGCCTACCGCTGCACATACGATCTGCTGGAGATGGCGGCAACAAGCGAGGAAGATCCTGATGGCTGAAATGTTCTCTTACAGCTTCATGCAGCACGCCCTGCTGGCAGCGGTGCTGACCGGCGCCCTTTGCTCGGCGGTGGCCTTCTTTGTCGTCCTTAAACGGCTCTCTTTTCTCGGGGTGGGCATCTCGCACACCGCCCTGGCGGGAATTGCCCTGGGCCTGGTTACAGGGCTGGATCCATTCTGGTGCGGCAGCGCCTTTGCCGTGGCCACCGCGCTGGCTACCGGGCATATCAGCAGGCGGGGACGATTGTATGAGGATACCGTTATCGGTATCTTCTTTGCCGCCGGTATGGCCTTGGGGATAGCCCTGCTGAGCAGTTTAAGGGGCTACTATCCGGAGATCTTTTCCCTGCTTTTCGGAAACATCCTTTCTGTTTCAGCCGCCGATCTGCGCCTGCTGGCCGCGGTGGCGGCCATAGTGCTGCTCTTCATCGCCATTTTCTTTAAAGAGCTGCTGGCCATCTCCTTTGATGAAGAGACCGCGGTAGCCAGCGGTCTTCCGGTTAAATTTCTTTACTTTGGTCTGCTGGCGGCAATGGCGCTGACGGTAATGGTTTCGGTAAAGCTGGTGGGAATTGTTCTCGCCTCGGCGCTCCTGGTAATCCCCGCAGCTACGGGGTACCGCTTCAGCAGAAATTACCGGACCATGTTTTGCCTGTCGCTGGCCACCGGAATCGGCGGCAGCGCCGGCGGCCTAATCCTCTCTTATTTCCTGGATCTTCCTTCCGGAGCGGCCATCGTTCTCTTCATGGCCCTGATCTTTGTCATCTCCCTGCTTTACCGTCCGCGTGACGGGTGAACGAATACTTTTGGCCTTAACCGGGCGGGGCGGAGGCGCAGGGGTAAAAAAAATACAGGGCAAATCCCTGTATTGAAAGGATATATAGTGTAGGAGGTTAGGTTTGTGCTCAACCTGTTTTTTTATTATATTCCACTACAGAGCTAATAATCCTTCAATAATATAAAAATTTTTTATTAGCACAATAATAAAATTTTTCAGTCCATTATATCAGAACCATTTCCGGTTAAAAATTGTCCTGCAGTCATAAAATATTTCATTCCGGACAGACTATAGATGAAACAGAGGTCTGCTACGGCCGGGCCCAGGCTGCAGCGAGGTCAAAGGGGCTTCGCTGCAGCCGGCCGAAGGTTGATCACAGGTCTTATAAATGCCGGGCTTGTGATCAGCCGGAGGGAAGATCGTAGCAGGTTCTCAAAGGCTCTGTCATAGTCAGCACGATTATGGCAGGGTCTGCAGGGATCTGTTACGGTCGAGCCAAGATCGGTAGAGGTCTTTCATACTTACGCTCAGGAGACCCAGGCTGAGATCGGCAGCGGTCACCTGACCGCTGCCGGTTTCAACAAGGATCTTTACCGGTCGGGCAAAGGTTGATGGCGGTTCCAACTGCGGTCCGGTACAGCCTGCAGTTGTACCGGGCTGTATCGGGATCGCTATCAGCCGGAGCGAAGGTCGTATCAGGCTTCTGTTTTTTTTAGCCCTCATCCCGCCCGCCGGAATTATTTACTTGCTCTTTTTAACTTGCTGGAAGATAATAAAATTAATAGAGCGGACTATGTTGCCGGGAGGATTTTTATTATGGACAGCCGCGAAGTGGCCAGGGCGGCCATTGAAATTTCCATGACCCCGTCTCGCGAAGATGAATCGGTTTTACAAAAAAAGCATTTGGCTAAAGGAATTAAATCTTCTGCTGTTGATTATGGCGGAGAGTTTTTAAGCTCTCCGCAGAAAGTTGTGGAGAGGGCGATCGTAGCCGCCAGGCGGGAGCAGGTGATTGGCAGTTCTCACCAGGAGGAAGGAGCGGTTGCAGGGGCGGCCCGGGAAGCACTGGCCCAGGTGATGCCCAAAGCCCTGGGTTTGAACGTGGGCGGAAAGGTGGGCATAGCCCGCGGCGGAGATCACATCGCCGTGGCCGTTTTCTTTGCCATCGGACTGCTGCATCTTAACGAAGTGGCGGTGGGGCTGGGACACCGGGTAATTTGAACAAAGGCCGGGAACTTTGCTTCACGCCGTGTTGTCTAAAGAATAAATGGGAGGCGGGGAAATGGTTATAAAGAGAAAAAAAGTATCCTTATTAATATGGGCGGCGCTGCTTCTCCTTTGGGCCATGCTTATCGCCGGCTGCAGCGCCTCTAAAGGGAGTGTGGCCGGGGATTATCAGGCGGCACCACCCGGGGAGAGCGAATGGAGGGAATCGGAGAACCATTCCATTACCGAAGGGGATGCACCGGGAGAAGAAGATTCAGCCGGAAGTCCCCGCTACGTGATCCGCAAAGGATCCCTTTCGCTGACAGTATCGAATACACGCAAAGCAGTAGAGACCATTGAACAGATGACCGCTGACAGCGGCGGCATCGTCAGCGAGTCCCAGATCTACGAGTTTCGCGAAGGACATCACGCGGCGGATCTGACCCTGCGTGTTCCCGAAAATCAGTTTGACAGCTTTATCTCCCGGCTGCAGGAGCTGGGAGAGGCGGCACATGTTCAAAAAAACAGTGAAGATGTCACCCTACCCTTCCTGGATCTGGAAACAAGGATTAAAAACCTGAAAGCCGAAGAGGAGCGGCTGCGCGAAATCCTGGCCCAGGCCAAAACGGTGGAGGAGATCCTGCAGGTTGAACGGGAGCTTTCCCGGGTGCGGGGTGAGATCGAGCTCAATACGATGAATTTTACCCGCCTGCAGGACCAGGTTGCCCTCGCGACAATTCATCTCTCCATCAGGGAAGAGGTTATCGATACCCAGACCATATCACCGAAACCCTTTGAAAACATGGGGAAACGGATGAAAGAGGCGTTTTTCCGCAGCATCAACTTTATCTCGTCGGCGGCGGCTTTTATTTTGATTGCCCTGTCGACGCTGCTGCCGGCGCTGGTCATCCTAGCGCTGCTGGTCTTCTTAATCTCTTGGCTGGTCCGGGCCGGCCGGCGGAAGAAAGAAAGAAGCATTCCGCCCGGCGGAGAGCCCCCGGCAATGTAAATTCGGGATGTAGGGTCCCGGGCATGCCCATGCGTCAAGTTTGTAGGGGCGAGGCACGCCTCGCCCGCCAGTTGGGTAAAGGTGTTTGTTATAGTTGAAGCTTTTTCTCTAAGCGTGGTACTGTTTTTATTGCCGGTACGGGTTCGGGCGGCTCATGAGCCGCCCCTACAAATCTAGCGAGGCATGACAGGCCGGCTTATTTGCGTGCAGCCTTTTTATCTGGTTATGATAAACTAGGAACAATTGATACAGCGAGAAAGGTTGGGGCCTTGCGCAAAATGAAGAAAACTGCGCTCCTTTACCTGCTGCCCCTGCTGTCGGGGCTGGCGCTAATCCCGGCTTTTCCTCCCCTTGAGCAGGGCTGGCTGGCCTGGTTTGCCTTGATGCCGCTGATCTACTTTTGCCTGCGGTCCGGGCCGCGCCAATCGCTCTGCGGAGCTTTTCTTTTCGGACTGCCGCTGCATCTCTACCTGAACCTTTATCTGAGCGGCGTCCTTTTCACCTACCTGCCGCGGGGCCTGGCAATTTTAGCCATGATCCTGCTGATAGCGCTTCTCTGTTTTTTCAGCGCTCTCTTTACTGTCGCCACCGGCTGCGCCCGCCGCCTGAAAAGCCCGCTCCTGCTTGCTGCAGTAATCCCGGCCCTGTGGGTGCTGGTGGAATACATCCGCTCCCTCGGCTTTATCGGCTACAATGTGGGCTACCTGGGCTACACCCAGTGGCGCTATCCGGCCCTCCTGAACTTTTTAGCCGTTTCCGGCTACTGGGGCCTCTCTTTTATCATGGTCTTCTTCCAGAGCATCCTGCTGCTGGTCCTGGAGAAAAGACTGCGCGGGAAAAACCTGGTCGCGGCCGCGGCCATATTCCTGGCCCTCTTCTGCGGCGGCATTTTCCTGCCCGGCCTGGCTCCGGTGGAAAGAGCAGAAGCCCCCCTCCGGACCGCCCTGATCCAGGGCTGCGGCACCCCGGAGGAGAAGCTGACCTCTTCCGGGAGAAAGAAGATCCTGCAGCGCTATCTTGAACTGACCCGGGCAGCGGTGGAAAAGGAGCCTCGCGTGGAGCTGATCCTCTGGCCGGAGACGGTGGTTAATTTGAAAATGAAAGACGGCCTCCCCCAGCAACGCCGGGAGATGACCCGCCTGGCCGAAGAGCTGGGGGTAAGCATCCTCTACGGAGCCCAGCTTTATGCGGAAGAGGCGCTCTACAATTCCATGATCCTGCTATCTCACGAACAGGAGGAGAGCCAGGTTTACCACAAGCGGCGCCTGGTCCCATTCGTGGAATACTTTCCCCTGGAAGAGCTGTTGAATAAAATGCTGCATCTCGATAGCGATATCATTCTTGGCGGCTACACGCCGGGAGAAGAGATCACCCTCTTTAATTACCGGGGCCTCCCCCTGGCCGGGGTGATCTGCTTTGAGTCGTACTTCGGCGATTACACCCGCCTTTTTGCCCGCCGGGGAGGGCAGCATCTCATCGTCGCCACAAACGATGCCTGGTTCGGGAAGACCATCGGCCTGGAACAGCATGCCCAGGTTGCCGCGCTGCGGGCCGCGGAGATGGGCATCGGGGTTACCCAGGTGGCCAACAGCGGGATCTCCATCTCTTTTGACTTCCGGGGGCGGGAGCTGCTGCGCACGGGAAAAGACGAGCTGGGGTTCTATATCCTGCCGCTTGACCTGGCGCGGCGCGCCACTTTCTACCGCCGGGCGGGGGACTTCGTGCCGCTGCTCTGCCTGCTGCTGCTGGCCGGCTGTGCCGTCCAGGCAGTGCCGGCTATTAAAATCCCTTTACGATTACCAGAGGCGTACCGGCGTCGGAAGAGCCGCTGACCAGGTCGGCCAGGCTGGCGACAACATTCTCCATAAGCCTGGGAGTGGTCCCTTCGCAGGCATCCTCGCCGCCAGCCGGGGAGGTTATTTCCTTTTCTTGGAGCAGACTCTCGATCTCGACGGCGCTTTTACCCTCTTCGTGGAAATAGTAATCGGCCAGGTACTTATACTTGAACCCTTCGCGGTAGCGGTTCAATCCCTCCGTGGCGGCAAAAGCCGGCCGGGGATCGGCCAGTTCGTAGATGCCGGTGGTGGGATCGCAGTAGGCCCCGTCGCCGTAGATCAAGACCTCGGCCTGCACCCCCAGCTTCTCCCGGATCAGCCGCTGCAGTTCGCCGACAATCTTTGAACCGTCGCGGGGAGCCAGCTTTATTTTCTCTCCGGCGGAGATGTTGCTGCCCAGCAGCCCCCACTCCGAATAGGCCTCGCCGGAGTTGCAAAGCTCCTCCAGGGTGATGCAGCGCGGGTGACGGGCGCCAATTAGGGCCTTGGTGCGGGCGCGGGAATGAATATCGGCGGCAACCACGCCGTGGGGCCGGTAATCCAGTATCCGCAGGGGATCATTGCACAGGATGATCTGCGGCGCGGCCCCGGCCGCGCTGATGATATCCCGGTAAAAACTGATATAGTCGATGCCGGTGACAGGGTGGGCGAATTTTCTCCCGGCCAGGTCCTCCAGCGTGATCAGATCTTTGCCCAGCGCCCTGGCAAATTCGGGTTCGATGATCGGGTTGCCCACCTCGTCGCAGGGGAAGGAGAGCTGCACGATTACTTCGCCTCCGGAGAGAGCCAGGGCAAAACTCCGCAAAACCAGGGCAAAACGGTTGCGGCTGGCAATGGGAAAGACCACGCCGAGCCTGCTGCCGGGCGCAAGCTGCAGCTTTTCCCGGATCTCCGCAGCCACATCAGCTGTAGTCACGTAATTGTTCTGGGCGCGGGCCACCACCGACTCGGTGATGCAAACGATATCCCCGTCTTCCAGCAGCCCGTCACGGTAGCACCGGGCCAGCTGCTTGAAAATCGCCTGCACGATATCCGTCCCCGGAACAATAACCCCCATTTTAACCCCAAAGGCATGCGGTCCAATATATTCAGGCAGTTTGGCCAATAATTAGAACTCCTTTCCCCAAAGGCAGGCAGAGTCCGCCTGCCGCCTTTTTAATTCCGGCAGCAAATTTTGCGCTTCCAGGTAATCGGCCCAGGTATTGACATTAAAAAATGAGCGCTGGCCGGGATCGAAGCGCGCAATCTCGGAATATCCGATATGCCGCACCCTGATTTTATCATAAAACGAGGTCACCTTGCATTCACCCCGCTCAACCTGCTTCCGGATAGGTTCAATGCAGGAGCGGCTGTAAAAAGCGTGCAGCGGCTGGTAGTAGCTGCCGATCCGGGGAACGACAGCATCGTATTGCGGGGCGAAGGCAGCCATGTAGCGGACCAGCTCCAGGTTGATAAAAGGCATGTCGCAGGCGGCGACAAACTGGTACGGCAGATCGGAGACGCTCAACCCGGCATGGATTCCCCGCAGGGGGCTCTTTACATGGCTGGTGAGCAGATCGCCGGTCAGCTTCACCGGGAGGCCGGCAAAAAGATCCTGGCGATCGGTTACTATTGTGATCTGTTCAAAAAGCAGGCTCAAGCGGCGGACCACGATCTCGATCAGCGATTCACCCTCCAGCTCCAGGAAAGGCTTGGGGCAGCCGAGACGGCTGCTGTCACCTCCAGCCAGGATGATCGCCCCGCCCAGCCGGGCACAGCTGCACAAGGTTAACACCACCGTACTATTTTGAAGGCTCCAATTCTTTCGCCCTTATTATACCTTATTATTGCTGCGACATCTCCTTGATTCTGCTCCGGTAACCGGCAGCCGCCATGAGAATGCAGAGCTCGTAGAGCAGCAGCAGCGGCAGCGCCAGCAATAACTGGGTGAAGGGATCCGGAGGGGTGAGAACTGCCGCCAGGACGAGGATGACCAGGAGAGCATACTTGCGCCCGCGTTGCAACACCCGTGCCCTGATCAGATCCAGCCGGCCCAGGGTCCAGGCTGCCAGCGGTAATTGAAATACGGCTCCGAAAAAAAGATGGAAGGAGAAGAAAAAGGAGATATATTCACCGATGGAGAGTTTGGGAGTAACACTGCCGCCGCCATAATCCAGCAGGAAGCGGAGGACCAGGGGGAAGGCAACCAGGTACGCAAAGACAGCCCCGCCGCAAAAAAGAAGGGCTATCCCGATGAGAGCCCGCAGGCAGGTTCTCTTTTCAAAGGGAGTGAGAGCGGGATAGATGAAAGCAAACAGCTCATAGAGGATCAATGGAGAGGCCAGCGCCGTCCCGGCAAGCAGGGCCAGCTTAAATTGCGCCGTAAAGGCTTCGGGGGGCGAGAAATAAACCAGGGCCAGTCCTCCTGCAGGCCGGGTCAAGAAGCGGCGGATCGGCGCGGCGGCGGCAAAACAGGCCAGGGAGGCAGCCAGAAAAGCCGCGCCCGCCGCGATGAGGCGGCAGCGCAGCTCGGCCAGGTGCTGCAGCACGGTCATGGTAGCGCCCCTGTCTCTGCTCACAAACCTGTCGATGCCTCCTGCGAATGATGGTGCCGGCGAAGCATGCCTTCTATGGTAAAATTAGCAATCGACGCAGCAAAAGGCACGGCCTGTCCGAACTGCCGGGAACTAGCCTTTCCCCTTATCCTCTTCCACAGTTGCGGCAGGAGGTTCGGGTTTTCCCTTGAGCCCCTCTTTCAACTCGT
The DNA here is from genome assembly GCA_012510625.1 of Bacillota bacterium. Taxonomy (GTDB): domain Bacteria; phylum Bacillota; class Dethiobacteria; order DTU022; family DTU022; genus JAAZIN01. The sequence continues at coordinate 10,405 of JAAZHP010000027.1, read as the reverse complement.
TAACGCTTCTGCCGATGGCCCGGGCCAGCTCCGGCAGCCTGTTCGCCCCAAATAGCAGCAAAATGGCAAGCACAATGAGGAGCAGCTCTCCCAAACCGGGTTTCCACATATGCCTTGACCTCCTTCAAGCTTATTACTGCAACAGCGCCAGATCACGGCCCGCGCGGTAGCCTTCGCGCCGGGCAAGATGATCCAGCTCGAGAGTAAATATATCTTCCAGTTCGAGAATGACCTCGCGGCCGATCTCTTTCACCACTGCTGTCTTCAGGTAGCTCTTGCAGCGCTCGCAAACCTGGACTCTTCTACCGGGATACTCGTCGGCGTAGAAATAGCCCAGCCGCTGCGGATCCCTGTTCCGGCAAAAGGGGCATTCCAGCCGGGGAAATTGCCAGCAGGTGCGGCAGAAAGAGCAGTGGAGAATCCGGGCGCCCTCGTCATTGAGCAGGGCCATGCCCGGATCCTGGCCGCATACCGGGCAGAAGCCTTCGCCCCAGAGAGCCAGATCGATCTCTTCCCGCACCGCCGCGGCCAAAGCAATATAAAACGGGGCCAGGGCATCCTTCACTGTGCCGGCAGCGAGGGAAGACTCTACCGGTTCATCACCTTCCCATCCCCAGGCGCGAACCTGCTTTTCCAGTTCTCTGCTGTCCAACAGATTACTTCCGGCAAGAAATTGGGGCAGGCGGGTTTCTGTTAGCTCCGGTTGCCGCATAATTTTCCGGAGCGGCTCCGCCCTGGGAAAATGGCGGATTACGGCTTCGACAATTTCCCCCAGGATGCTCCTGAAAAGGCCGGGAGCAATGGCAGGGGGAGCGTCCTTAAGCAGGTAACACCCCTGCAAGAACAGCTCCCGGGCCTGCTCCCTGCTCCAGGAGCGATGGGGTTTGATCTGCCCGGCATAACGCTCCTGCAGCCGGAACAGCTCACCGGAGAAGCGAAAAAGAGGCTCCGCCTCCTGCTTCTCTTTCAGGTAAATCTCGATCTCGCGATTCAGCTTTTCCAGTCTCACCGTCTCTTCCCCCATCCTCAAACATTATTGCTTCTTTTCAGCATCCTCTTCTTCGTCCAGGGAGAAAGCCTTGCCCGCGTCATTCAATGCCTGCTTGAGCTCCCGGATGCCGCGGCCGATGGAGCGCCCGAGCTCGGGAAGCTTGTTCGGCCCGAAGACAATTAAAGCTGCCAACAGGATAACAACGACCTCCATAAAGCCGATTCCACTGCCGAACGGCACCGGGCTTCACTCCCACCGTTGATATTTAGAACCCCGAAGCTGCATCTCTACTGCGAGATTAAACTATTAAATTATTTCTACACAATTACAAAATATCCTCTCTTTTATTTTATTAAAATTATTTAAAGTGAACAAAAAGTAAGTCACCTCCGTTGTTTTTTCGGAGGTGACTGTAAAATTCGAGAAGTTAGGAAGAGAAATCTGTTGTTTTCTGGTTAATCTCCAGCTTCGCGCGGGGTCAGCCTTAGGGCCACAAAAAGAGCCGGCGCCAGCAAGGTAACCCAGATACCGCCGAGCCCGTAGCGTAAAAAGCGCAGGGCCGCCTGCAAGGCCGGATTTCCGGAGGAGAGAAGCGGGCCCAGCCCAATCAGGATGCCGAAAAGCACCGCCAGCCCGATAACCGCCTTGAGCACCTGGAGCGCCCAGTGCGTCCGGGTATCGGAGCGCACCTTGTCTTTTTCCACGATGTAGCCGGCGGAGGCGCCGGACAGGAGCCCCATCAGCTTCGGCATGTCTCCCTGCGGGCTGAGCACGGTCAGGATCACGGGGATGGCCACGCAGAGCGCCAGAAGAAGCGGCTTGGAAAATTTCCGGTCCCAGCCTTTTTCAACAAAAAGGCTGCTCAGCCAGACGAGAAGCAGCAGCAGGGGTATGCCCATGGCATAACCGCCCAGGATATCACCCGGATAGTGAAAGCCCAGGATGATCCGGGAAAAGGGGATCAGAATCATCGCCGCAAGAGCCCAGATCCAGAACCACCTTCTCTTCAGCCGGATGGCCAGGTAGCCCCATACCGTCACCGCGGTGAGGGTGTGGCCGCTGGGGAAAGCGTAGCTCTCAAGCTGCTCCATCCCCTCGAGAGAAGGCCGCTCCAAGGCAGTAAGATCTTTGGCTAGCCCGCTGACCAGGCCGGAGATCAGCAGCACCGCCGCCGACCAGAAGCCGAGCGGCTTGCTGACGCACCAGATTAAAATGCCGAAAAAGATCATGTAGAATTCATCGTTGCCCAGAAAGGTAAAAAACTGAAAGAAATATTCCACCGCTTTGATGGACCGGAATTGCTGCAGCCAGTTAATCAGATCCATGCTGCGGCTCCAATCCCAGTAAAAATAGAGCAGCGCGCAGCAGATCAGCACCACCGCCCAGCAAAAAATCAGCCAAAAGATCTCCCGCCCCCGGAGCGAAGAGAAATAGGGTCTGGTTACAGGGGGGCTCTCCATGACAACTCACTCCCTTCGTTGATTTACCCTAAAAAAGGCAGTTTTCTCAGCAGGTAATTTCTCCACCGCCTCAACTCCTTCCTGCTTCGAGCCATTTGCGTTCTTCAGGTAACCTCTCTTTCATTCATTCTCTTCTCTTTTGGGTAGTCCAGGCCTGTTCATATTCATTCAGTCATGCTGCTTTTCTTCCGGGTTCCATTGCAGGCGGTGAATGTTAATTTTGTACGAGCTGCGGATGGGATCTTCGGGCACGGTTACGGGGATTAAGAAGCGCTCTTCGCTAAAAGTTCCAGTGGTTTGAAGATCTTGAATAAAGGAGAAGGTTACCGGGCGGCCGGGATGAGAGAAATAGATGCTCCCGCCAGGCTTGACCGCCCTCAGCAGCACCGCTTTCAGGAAGGGCAGCAGGCGGGGCTCATAGGCGATATCTGAGGCCAGCACCAGATCAAAGCGCTCGCTGCAGGAATAGCTGCGCCAGTCGGCAAGAAGCGGCCGGCAGCGATCCAGCCGGTGCAGCCGGGCATTGGCTTCACAGAGGCTGAGAGCGCGAGGCTGAAAATCGGAGAAGGTAACCGCGGCCCCCCGCAGCCCGCAGATTACTCCCGGAAGCCCTACTCCCGCGCCCAGCTCGAGAACTGTTTTCCCGTCCAGGAGCGGGCCTTGCAAAAAATAGGCCGCCAGCCCCCGGGCGGCAGGCCAGACCTCTGCCCAGCAGGGGACCTGGTCGGGGTCCGCCGGATCGCCAATTAGGTCCGCTACGTTCCCGGCCACGTACAGCGGCAGCGCCTTTCCGCAAATTTCAATCCAAATCAGCTTTTTTTCCAGCGGCTTCATGTTTCATTATCTTCTGCGGCGCCCCCGCGCCGCACTGCAGCCAGCAGGGCCCTGGCCCGCAGCAGCATTTGCTGCGGGACAAAAATATCAATTTCGTAGGCCTGGCCGCCTACTACCCGCATGGCCCCGGTGAGGGGGTCGCTGTCTTTTCGCCGCACCGGGATGGAGGCTTCACGGAGCAGGCCGCAGACGATTTCGGCCTCGAGATCATTGAAGGCCTGCATGAGAAAGGCCCATTCGTCTTCCATCAATTTCCTGTCTCCTTTTGCATGGCTTCGCCAAATCCTGAGGTTCTCCTTTCAGGATATACCCAAATCGTGACGGATATGCCCGATATGAGGCGCAATTGCCGCGTTAATTTGACGGGCAGCATAGATCATTTTATGATAACATGTAAGTCTCTCTTTTCTAAAGGAAGCTCCCCAGCATCATATTGCAAAGAGGCGGTATTTATGGTCTACCGGTTGAAAAACCTGGCGGAGATGGCCGCGGCGGCCGGCCTGGAGATGGCGGGAATTGCCCCCGCCGATCCCCCCGCTTACCTGCAATCGCTGCTGCAGCGGCGCCTCGATGAAGGCCGGGCAACACCTTTCGAAGAGAAAGATCCGGCGCTCCGGGTGAACGCTGCACATCTGCTTCCGGGATGCCGCAGCATTGTCGTTGTGGCAATGCCCCTTCCCTTTCGAGAAGAAGAGGCGCCTTCCATAGCCGCCGGCCCGCGGGGAGAGGTGGCCCGCTGCGCCAGGGGACCCGACTATCACCTTCTCCTGACCACCAGGGCGAAGCGGCTGCTTTCACTGGTAAAAAAAGAGCTTCACGCACCGCTGAACGGCCGGATTCTGGTCGATCGCAGCCCGCTGGTGGAGCGCGAACTGGCCCGTCTCGCCGGCCTGGGCTGGAGCGGAGAAAATTGCAGCCTCATAACACCCGCCGGCGGCTCATACACGGCCCTGGGGACAATCTTGCTCGACCGGGCGCTGGAACCGGGCGCGCCGCTGCCGCAAAGCTGCCGGGGATGCGGCCGCTGCCGCGAGGCCTGCCCGACGGGGGCGCTGCGGGAGCCCTTTATCATCGACCCGCACCGCTGTCTCTCCTATATCACCCAGGCCCCGGGGGTTGTCCCGGCCGCGATGCGGCCGCTGATGGGAGCGCGCCTCTACGGATGCGATCTCTGCCAGGAAGTATGCCCCCACAACCGGGAGCTGCCAGCATTACCCCGAGAACCGGATCAACCCGCCTCCTTCCCCTTCTTTCCGGCCCATCCCCTGCTGGAGCCCATTTTGCAGATGACCCGGAAAGAATTTGACCGCACCATCGGCCTTACGGCGGCCGGGTGGCGGGGCAAAAGCACCCTGCAGCGCAACGCGGTGATCGCCCTCGGCAACAGCGGCGACCGCGATGCCGTTCCGGCGCTGGCCCATCTCCTGAAACGCGATTCCCGGCCGCTGCTCCGGCTGCATGCCGCCTGGGCCTTGGGCCGTCTCGGCGGAAGCAGCGCCCGCCGCAGCCTTGAGCTGCAGCTTCACCGCGAAAGTGAGCCGGCCGTCATTGAAGAGATGCGCCGGGCGCTGGAGCAGTCAGGCCCTTAATTGGCCATCCCGCGCTCCAGCATAAGCTCCCGCAGCAGATCCGGCCGATCCGTAATGATCCCGTCGACCCCCAGGTCAAGCATCCGCTTGAGATCGGCGGCTTCATTTACGGTCCAGACATTGACGCGGAAACCTTTTTTCCGGGCCCATTCCATATACTTTTCGTCCACCATCCTGATCTCGGGATGGAGCGCTTCGGGCCTCAATATGGAGATGAACCAGCCCTCGCTCAGGTAGCGCGGCAAATCGGGTGCATAGAGCAGGCCGACCGGGATTTTTTTATCGGCCCACTTTACCCGCAGCAGGGCGATAGGGTTGAATGAAGAGACAAGCACCCGGTCATAAAGGTCATACTCCCGGATTACTTCCACTACCGCATTTTCGAGCCCGTCTGTCGCGGGGCTTTCCGTCTTCAACTCGATGTTGAGCAGCGTTTGCGGATCGAGAATTTCGATGACCTCTTCCAGGGTGGGGATGCGCTCCCCGGCGAAGGCCTCGTCAAACCAGGAGCCTGCATCCAGCTTCTTCAGTTCGGCCATGGTGTAATCCTTCACCGGCCCTTTCCCGCTGGTAGTGGCGTCAAGATCGTAATCGTGAATCACGGCCAGTTTTCCGTCACGGGAGAGCATCACATCAAGCTCGATTCCATGGGCGCCCAACGCTTCGGCGGCCAGGAACGATGAAATTGTGTTTTCAGGAGCCGCCTCCGGCGCACCGCGGTGGCCCATATTTAAAACGGAACGTTCGCCATAAAAGCTTGCTACCGGATCCGGAGTCCAGGTCCAGTAGCGAATTGCTATTACTGCTACAGCCAGGACGATTAAGCAGATTACAGCCGTGAACAGCCATAATATCGCCTTGCCGATAAATCGAATGATTTTCAAGGAAACCCTCTCCCTTCAAAAAAGGCTTGCCGGTTGATCTGGAAACTTACCCATTTTAGAAGGCCGGCGATATCCCTGCCGCGAGATTTGGCGACCACCCCCCTATCCATCACCCCGGGATACAGCCTCTGAAGCTGCACCATAAAAATTCTTGATCCGAAGTCGTAATCCTTTTTTTAGGCGGAAAAAGCTGATAAATAAACCTTCTTCCGGGAATTCAATTTTTCGCGGCGCCCCTGCGGCAGGTAAACAGGCAGCTCTATGGAATGAAAACTAAGAGGAAATTGATCATACAAGAAAGGAGCACGCCGGTGTCCAATCTGTTCATACCAATCAAGACGGGATTTATAAAAAGCCTGCGGGTGCTCTGGCTCCTGGTAAAGGTCATGATTCCGGTAACATGTGCAGTGCAGTTGCTGGATCATTTTAATCTTTTTGAACAGGCCGCCGCTTTCTGCAGTCCGGTCACCTCCTGGATCGGGCTGCCTGGAGAAACGGTGCTGCCGTTAATGCTCGGTTTCTGGAGTAATTTCTACGCCTCCCTGGGCATAATCGGCGGCATGTCGCTTAGTTCCCGGCAGATCACCATCCTTGCGTTGATGCTCTGCATTTGTCACGAGCTGCCCATAGAGTCGGCAATCTGCCGCAGCACCGGGCTAAAAATCTACCAGTCCATTTTACTGCGGTTAATCACCGCTTTCTTGGCCGCTTTTCTTCTCAATGCAATGTATACAATCATAGGAGGATAAGGAATGGAAGCAGCGCTTGAAATACTCAAAGAAGGCCTGGTCGGCAGCGCCGGCACCATCCTGCGCATAGCCCTCTTTCTCATTCCCATTATGGTGGTGACCGAAATTGCCCGCCACTACAACATTATCGAAATGCTGGCTCAAAAAATTAAAGGCGTGCTTGACTTTTTAACCCTCCCCCTGGAAGCGGCATTCCCGCTGCTGGTCGGCCTCTGCTTTGGAATAGTCTACGGATCGGCGCTAATTGTCGATTATGCCCGGGAAGGTTACCTGCAGAAAAGAGACCTTCTGCTCATCGGCATCTTTCTAAGCATCGGCCACTCTCTGATTGAAGATACCTTCATCTTCGTTCCTTTTGGTGCCAACCCGCTGCTGATCATACTGGTCCGCTTCTCCCTGGCCTTCCTGATTACCAGGCTGGCCGCCTTCGGCATAGACCTGCTCTCCAGGCGAAAAGAACTCCGGGCAGCAGCAAAAGGAGAGGATATAATCCGGAAACAGGATTTTATATAGAGTTATAGAAGATGAAACATTTAGAGCCACTGTTTACCAAAATCATATTAATATGTTCAAGGAGGTTTGGCCAATGCAGTTCAAGGGTCTCACTTTCGGCATTCCCAAAGAGATAATGCCCGGAGAAAAACGCGTTGCCGCCATCCCTGAAACCGTGGAGAAGCTGGTGGCCGGTAGAGCAACGGTGCTGGTGGAGAAAGGCGCCGGTGAAGGAGCTTATTTTATGGACGACGATTACCGGAAAGCCGGCGCCCGCATTGTAGAAGATGTGGCCGTAATATACGCCGAGTCCGACGTGGTATTGAAAGCCAAGGAGCCGCTGTTCAACTCTGAAAAAAACAAGCACGAAGTGGAGATGATGCCGCGGGGGCAGGTCCTGGTAACATTTCTGCATCCCGCCGCACCCGACAACCACGAAATGGTGCGGAAGCTGGCGGAACAGGGGGTAACTTCCCTGACCCTGGACGGAATCCCCCGAATCTCGCGGGCGCAGGCGATGGATGCTTTAACCTCCATGAGCACCGTCGCCGGATACAAGTCGGTTCTCATGGCCGCCAACCGGATTGCCAAGTTTCTGCCCATGATCGGTTCGGCGGTGGGGATGATCCAGCCGGCGAATGTCCTGGTTTTGGGCACCGGCGTGGCCGGCCTGCAGGCGGTAGCTACGGCCAAAAGGCTGGGCGCCGTTGTCTCCGCCGTTGATATCCGCCCCGACGCGGCGGAGCACGCCAAGAGCCTGGGCGCGAAGATTATCGACACCGGGGTTCCCGCAGAGGTGGCCATCGGTGAAGGCGGCTACGCGCGGCACCTGCCCCAGGAATGGCTGCTAAAAGAGAGGGAAGCCGTCGCTGAAGCCGTGGCCCGGGCTGATATCATCATTGCTACGGCCCTGGTTCCCGGAAGGCAGGCTCCTGTACTGCTCACCGAAAAGATGGTCCAATCGATGAGCCCGGGCTCGGCTATCGTGGATGTAGCCGTTGACCAGGGCGGCAACTGCGAGCTTACCGCCGGCGGCGAAATCATTGAAAAGTACGGCGTCAGCATCGACGGCACAAAGAATATTCCAGGCCTGGTCCCGGCCAGCTCTACGCAGATGCTTGCCAAGAACATATATAACTATATCTCCTATTTCATCAAGGACGGCAAGATCGAGCTGGACCTGGAAGACGAAATCATCGCCTCGTCGATTGTCACCAAAGACGGAGCGCTCCTGCACGCCGGGACCAAAGAAGCTATGGGGCTTAATTAATCTACATGAAAAAAATAGTAGGAGGTTAAAATGAACCCGCTTCTATTGATCGCCATTTTTGTGGTAGCCTCTTTGCTGGGTTACAAGATCATAAAAGAGGTGCCCTCGCTGCTGCATACTCCTTTGATGTCCGGCACCAACGCCATTTCGGGGGTTACCATACTCGGCTCGCTGGTCTCTACCGCCGCCGCAGCGGCTACCGGAAGCCGCCTGCTGGGGTTCATCGCCATTGTGATGGCTTCGATTAACCTGGTCGGCGGCTTTGTGGTCACCGACCGGATGTTAAAAATGTTCAAGCAGTAGAGAGGAGCATGGCCCATGCAGCAACCAATTTATATTGTTGTTTCCATCGTTCTCAGCGCGCTGGTCCTCCTGGGAATCAGGTGGATGAGCTCGCCCAGGAGCGCCGTCTGGGGAAACCGCCTCAGCGCCCTGAGCATGTTCGCCGCCGTGCTGCTGGTTCTCTGGTCCCAAAATATTATCAGCCTGCCTCTGCTCTGGGCGGGAATTGCCGCCGGCGGCCTCATCGGATATTTCCTGGCCGTAAGGGCAACCATGCTGCAGATGCCGCAGATGGTGGCCCTGCTCAACGGGCTGGGCGGCGGCGCCTCGGCGCTGGTGGCGCTGATTGAGATAGTGGAAAAATACGCGGCGCTGGAGCTTTTCAACCAGGTAAGCAGTCAACTGGCGCTCATCGTCGGCGGAGTGACCCTGAGCGGCAGCATCATCGCCGCCCTGAAGCTGGACCGGCGGATCGCCCAGCGGCCGGTGATCTTAAGGGGACACGCGTTCCTGGCCGGCGGCTCCGCCGTCCTGATGCTGGCCCTGGCCGCAGTCACGTTGTTCACCGGAGCGCCCCTGGCCACGGCTTTCTCTGTCGCTGTTGTTCTTCTTGCCCTGATCTACGGGATCCTCTTTGCCATCCGCGTCGGCGGGGCGGATATGCCCATAACCATCTCCCTCCTGAACTCATTTTCCGGGCTGGCCGGGGCGATCTGCGGCTTCACCATCGGAGAGCCTTTGCTGGTAGCCGTAGGCGCCATCGTGGGCGCTTCAGGACTCATCCTCACGCAAATCATGTGCCGCGCCATGAACCGTTCGCTGGCCCACGTCCTCAGCGGTTCCATTGCCGGCTATAAATCCGCGGGCGGTGAAACGGAGCCGGAAAGTGAAGAGGAGACAGAAGACCGCGAAGAGGTCCCTGTTGAGCAGATCCTGGCCAAGGCGCGAAAAGTAATCATCGTGCCCGGTTACGGCATGGCCCTGGCCCAGGCCCAGGGAAAGGTGAAAGATCTGCTCGATTTTTGGGAAGCGCAGGGGGTGGAGGTGAAGTTTGCCATCCACCCGGTCGCCGGAAGAATGCCCGGACATATGAATGTCCTTCTGGCAGAGGTGGACGTTCCCTACGATAAGCTTTGCGAAATGGATCAGATCAACCCGGAATTTGCCGAGGCCGACCTGGCAGTAGTAATCGGCGCCTGCGACGTGGTCAACCCGGCGGCCAATACCGTGGAAGGGACGCCTATTTACGGGATGCCTGTTCTAAAGGTGGAGGAGGCAAAGCATATTTTTATCTATAACCTGGACCTGAATCCGGGATACTCGGGAGTGGAAAACCCTCTTTACAAGATGAAGCATGTCCGGCTCTGCCTGGGAGACGCCAAAGAGACACTGGCCGGCCTGCTACAGGAGCTGGCTGAAGCATTTGGTTAAGAAAGGTGAAAATAACGGGCTTTGGCCGGCGGCTGAAGCCCGTTATTATTACGAAGCAGCTTTATTAAGAGATTTAGGTGTGATCGGGTTTGGCACCTGCTTTCTTGCCCAGTTGTTCCAGCACTTTCGGATCGTTCAGCTGCTCCGTAAACATCGACAAAATGTCCATCCGTCATTTCCTCCTCTTTTGAGTTGTAAAATCATTATACCATAAAAAGGCACACCCTTATCGAAATATATACATAATTAGCAACCCAACAATATGTGTTGACATTTTTAATCATTGATGGCTATAATTTTCAAACACTGGCTAAGGGACAACATTATGCCAAATCACATTTCATCAGAACAAAAAATCAATTGCAATAAACATAAACTGTTTTTTCTGCCAATAAAAACGGGTTAAGCTCCACCTTCCCAGAT
>JAAZHP010000239.1 GCA_012510625.1 Bacillota bacterium | reverse complement strand
TGGGCATTATGAGCGCCGGGCCGATTCTGGCCGTGATGCTCCTCTCAGTTCTCACAGGGCAGAAAAACATACAGAGCAGCGAAGTTGAATTCATTGTTTCTGAAGGAGTGCTGGGGCCAATAATGGACGTTCTACCGACTATCTTTGTCGAATCGATCATAGCGCTTTTGCCCATAACAATTCTTTTTTTCATTTTTAATTTTACCAAATTCAAATTGTCCAAAGATGAGCTTTCCAGAATTATCAAGGGGCTTCTCCTGACCCTGGTGGGACTTGTTCTTTTCCTTACCGCCGCGGCTTCCGGTTTTATGGATATGGGACGGGTTATTGGCATGGAGCTTGCCGGGATGAACAAATGGCTTCTCATCGGGATCGGCTTTTTGATGGGCCTTATTGTCGTTCTGGTTGAACCGGCCGTCCACGTACTAGGCCAGCAAATAGAAGAGGTAACCAGCGGCCACATACCGCTCAATCTCATTCGCATAACCCTTTCCATCGGTGTAGGCCTGGCCATTGCCCTTTCCATGGTCAGAATTGTCGTTCCCGAGGTTAAGCTGTGGTATTTTATTATCCCGGGATTTGCCATGGCCATCGTGCTCTCATTTGTATCTGAACCGGTTTTTGTGGGGATCGCTTATGACGCCGGCGGAGTAGCTTCAGGCCCGATGACGGCTACTTTCGTGCTGGCCTTTGCTCAAGGGGCGGCTTCGGTTATAGAGTCAGCCGATGTCATGATCGACGGATTCGGAGTCATTGCCATGGTGGCGATGGCGCCGGTATTTTCGCTCATGGTGCTGGGAACGCTGTTCAGGCATACACGGGTTGAATACCCGGCAGTTGAAGATAAGGAAGATATGCCTTCTCCTTCGCCGGAAGACGAGCTGCAGCACAACTGCATAATGGCCATTGTAAACAGGGGCTTTGCGGAAAGCGTTGTTGATGCGGCCCGCCTGTCAGGCGCCACGGGGGCTACCATCATTCACGGAAGAGGCACTCACGAGGATCACAAAGTTTTGCTGCCGATCATCCATGTAGAGCTGCACCCCGAGAAGGAGATCGTTTTATTAATCACCGGCGCTCATCTAAGCGAAACCATTGCGGACAATTTACTGGGCGATCCGCTGCTGGCCCGGGAAGGCGAGATAGCAGTTTTCATAGCGCCCACCACAGAGGCCATAGTTAAGATTCCAGAGCAGGATACGCTTTCAGATGGCGCTGCTCCCCAAAATTAATTTAACTTTTTCTTATTGTAAAAAGGCACCATTCCCGGTGCCTTTTTTTTCTCACTTTCTCCTGGAGCTGCGTATACTGGTACAGTGCACTGAAAGGGGCGGGAGGATGTATCTTCTTTCCAGGCAGCCTTATGCGCCGGTTGACAATCACCTGTGGCGGAAGATTGAGCGCGGCGAGCTGGGGACGCTGGAAGCGCTGCAGCGGATGGGGGAACTGCGGCCCGGCAGCGTAAAAAGAGAGGAATTGCAGCGCGACAGCGCCGTTGCAGCGGCGGCGTTCTGGGAGCTGAAGCAGCTTGTGGGCCTGACCGAGGTAAAGCAGATCGTGGAGGAGATCAAGGCTTACATTGAGATCGGACAACAGCGGGCCGCTCACCATCTCAAGTGCGAACAGCTTGTTTTACACATGATTTTCAGCGGAAATCCGGGAACCGGTAAAACCACGGTGGCCCGGCTCCTGGGCAGGCTGTTTAAAGGGCTGGGGGTCCTGGCGCGGGGCCACCTGGTGGAAGTAGAGAGGGCCGACCTGGTGGGCGAATATATCGGCCACACTGCACAGAAGACGCGGGAGCAGCTCCAGAAGGCCATGGGCGGCCTCCTCTTTGTTGATGAAGCCTATTCGCTGGGACGGGGCGGTGAGAAAGACTTCGGCAAAGAGGCCATTGACGTGCTGGTAAAGGCGATGGAAGATAACCGCCACGATTTCATTCTCATCCTGGCCGGTTACCGCCGGGAAATGGCTGCTTTCTTGAAATTGAATCCGGGGCTGAGTTCCCGTTTTCCCATACAGATTGCCTATCCCGATTACAGTGTGGCCGAGCTCCTGGAGATCGCTGAAATGATGGCACAGCAGCGCCACTACAGCCTCTCCGATGCGGCCAAGAAAAGGCTGCAGCGCTACCTGGCGGAACGGAAAAGGGATCTCAACTTCAGCAATGCCCGCCTGGTGCGCAACATCCTGGAGAAGTCGATCCGGCGGCAGGCGCTGCGACTGAGCAGGCGGGAGCGGCTGAGCCGGGAAGAGCTGATCATCATCGAGGAAGCCGACCTGGCGGTGGAAGAGCAGTGAATCTGAGCATAGCCGTCGTGGGAGCCGCCCGGGTGGGAAAAACTCTTTTCTGCATCAATTTCGCCGAGTACCTGGGCGCCCGCATTTTGAGCTATACTCAGTCCGGCGGCGCGGGGCAGGGAAGAGGGGCGCTTTCACCGGACGCCGCCCGGGAAAGGATGGTTAATCACGGGCGGCGCGGCAACGGGGTTGTGCGCACCTTCACTGTACACCTGCCGCAGCGGAAGCCCTACCGGCGCATCGCCCTGATTGATACCGCTTCTCTGAAAGAAAATAATCCGCTGCCGCGCTCCGGCAGGTCCGCGCTTTTGCTAACCCTGCAGGCAATTCACAGCGCTGCAGTGGTCCTGCAGATGATCGATCTGAGCTGCGGCGATCCCGCCCGCCACGAATTCGACGACCGGGTAGGAAGACACCTTGCGGATTACTGCCGGTGGCAGGGAAAGCTTTTTTTAATTGCCGGCAGCAAGGCCGACCTTCCCGTTAACTCCCACCAGGCGCGCATTGCGGTTTCCGGGAAAATGCTGTTTATTTCTTCACTGACCCGGGCCGGTTTCTCCAGGCTGCAGAGCGCTATCCTGGGCGAGGCTTCTTCCCTGAACGGCTAATCATCCCATGAAATGAAACAGAGCGGCCATGGAGGCAATCCCCACAAGCAAAGTGAGAAAGATGCTTTTTGTGATTAATCCTGCGGCGAAGGTGGGGAGAAAAGCCCAGATGTAGAGGTTGTCCCGGCCCAGGTTAATTACCCCGCCGGGTGCGAGAATGCTCACAGCGGTAAGAGCGCCGAGGACGGCGGGAGCGACGAAAGAGAGCCATTTCTCGAGCCAGGGTGGCATTTTGCGGCGCGTAAAAATAGCGACCGGGATTATTCGCGGGGCCAGGCTGGCCAGCGCCGCGCCGAAAATCATGAGCCAGATATCAGCGTTCATTAATAATTACCCCCAGTGTGGCGCCGATAAGAGTAGCGGCTATGATATTGAAGTTATTGGCCATGGTAGAGGGGATAAAGTGTCCCACCAGGAGGGCGGTAAGAGAGGCGGCGAGGGCGGCATAGATATCGGATCTTCGCCGCATCAAAATGATCATCAGGGAGATATACATGGCCGGCAGGGCGAAGTTCATTCCCAGGCGCTCGGTGCTGGTTATGAAATTGCCGAGAATCGCTCCGGCAAGGCTGCTGCCGATCCAGCCCAGGTGGGCGGAGGCGACCAGGGCGATTAAATAGGATGCCGTGGCCGGATAGGTCCGGTAGCGATTCATGGATACGGCATAAACCTCGTCGGTGAGCCCGTAGGATAAAGCGGCGGCGAGAGCGGAAGGGATTCTCTCCTTCAAATAGGGCACCGTGGAAGCGGCAAAGAGGGCATAGCGCAAATTAACGAGGAGATTGGTCAGGACGATGGCCATAAGCGACCCGCCGGCCTTGAACATCCCCACGGCGATAAACTGCCCGGCCCCGGTGAAGCAGAGAGCCGACATGGAAACGGCCTGGAAAAGAGAGAGTCCCGAATCTCTGGCCAGCACGCCAAAGGTAAAACCCAGCGGGAGATATCCCAGGACAATGGGGAATGAGTCTCTCAATCCTTGCTGCAGCTCGTGCTTGATCATGGGTGTAAAGGTCTCTCTTGCCGTAATTTATTTTAAAATAGTAAGCCGGATTCCCCCTTAAGGGATGTTCCGGTTTTTGATTAGTTCTGCAATAATCTGCAGAATCCTCTTAGTGTCCCGCTCATTTTTCCAGCCCCACAGAAAAAAAAGCGGTTTTATCCGAATTATTACATGCCGGGTGGAATGTGGTAAAATGAGAATAACGCGAATATTTTCCGGAAGGTGGTCTGCCAATGCTCCTTGGAATCGACGTAGGAGGCACCTCTACCGACGGGGTGCTGATTCATAACGGAACCATGGAGAAGAGTGTAAAGAAGCAGCACAGCGGCGGCGGTTTGACGGAAAGCATCCTGGAAGTGCTGGACGAACTGCTGAAGGAGCGGGATGCGGCCGGTGTGCGGCGCCTGGTGATCAGCACAACGCTGGTGACGAACCTGCTGGCCACGCGAAGCGGGGCCCGGACGGCGCTGATTCTCATCCCCGGCAGGGGGCTTCCCTTCAGCTTTTACAAGATCACCCCGGACACCTACTTTCTGCAGGGCAACATCGATTTCAGGGGCAAAATTACTGAGAAAACCTCGGAAGCCGAGATCAATACCGTGATTGAGAATATAAAAGAAAATGGGATCCGCCACATTGCCGTAGCGGCTAAATTCTCCCACCGCAACCGCAGCCTGGAGCAGGAGGTGGCCGGAGCTATCCGCGAACGCTATCCCGAAGCGAAGGTAACCCTGGGAAGCGAAACGGCGGATCGCCTTAATTTTCCCCGCCGGGCGGCAACAGCATACTACAGCGCCATGACTGCGCCGCAGTGGAACGAATTTGCCTCCCGAGTTGAAGAGGCCATACAGCGGCGCGGCCTTACCGCCCCGGTGGAGATTCTCAAGGCCGACGGAGGGACGATGCCGCTGGCGGTATCACGACAGAGGCCGCTGGAGACGGCCTATTCGGGGCCGGCCGCCAGCACCATGGGCGCGGTGGCGATAAGCCCCGGGAAAGAGAATGCGGTGATGATCGACATCGGGGGAACCACCTCCGATATCGCCCTGCTGATAGAGGGAGAGCCGCTGCACGCCTCGCGGGGAGCCTGCATCGACGGCCGCTTTACCCATATCCATGCCCTGGCCCTGCGCTCGCTGGCCCTGGGCGGTGACAGCGCCATAAAGGCCTGGGAGGGCCGGGTGGAGATCGCCGCAGAACGGCTCGGTCCGGCGGCCTGCTTCGGCGGACCGGCGGCAACGGTAACCGATGCTTTCAACTGCCACGGTTCTTTGGGCATAGGCGATGCGGAGCTCAGCAAATCGGCGGTTGCAGAACTGGCTTCAACCCTCAACATGGCGCCGCGAGAGCTTGCCGCCGCCGTGGTGGAGCAGGTGACAGCGCGGCTGCATGCCCTCATCGAGGGGATGTTCCGCGAATGGGAAAATGAGCCGGCCTACAAGGTTTGGGAAATTGTGAACCGGCGCAGCTTCAAGCTGGAGCGGCTCATCGGAATCGGGGGGGCGGCGGCGATGATTGTGCCTCTGCTGGCAGAGAGAATGGGGGTTCCTTTCACGGTGCACCGCCTGGCCCCGGTAGCCAACGCCCTTGGCGCCGCGGTGGCGCGGCCAACCCTGGCGGTGCATCTTTATGCAGATACCCAGCAGAAGCGTTTTGTCATCGACCAGGAGGGGATTGAAGGACCCATCCCCAACCACGCCACCTTCCAGCTTGCCGGGGCCGAAGAGCTGGCCCTGGAGCACCTGGCCCGCCTGGCAGAGAAGAAGGGTGCCGGCAGCTACGCGAAGGAGGCGCGCGTGGAGCTGGCAGAGCAATTTAACATGATCCGCGGCTGGAGCAGGGTAGGAAAGATATTCCAGGTCAGGGTGCAGATTGCGCCCGGCCTGATAAATGAGTTCAAGGGGGTGGGCGTATGAAGCCGACAGGGCTGCTCTTTTTCCCCGCTTTCGACTGGGCCATCTCGCCGTCGCATCCGGAGCGCGAGGAGAGGCTGCTCTACACGCGGGACCAGATCTTTGAAGAGGGAATTATGGATCTGCCGCAGATCCGCGAATACCAGCCGCAGCTGGCCTCGCCGCGGGATATCGCCCGCGTCCATTTCTGCGTTCCCTCCATAGAAAGGATCGCCACCGAGGCTCACCTTGTCTCCGCCGGCGGGGCCATCGTCATCGGCGATGCTTTCATGAAGGGCGAGATAAAAAACGGTTTTGCCATCATCCGGCCGCCGGGGCATCATGCCATGACCGTGGCTCATGGCAACCGCGGCTTCTGCAATATCAACAACGAGGCAATCATGATTGAATACCTGCGGCGCAAATACGGGCTGCGGCGGATCACCATTGTGGATACGGACGTGCATCATGGCGACGGGACCCAGGAGATTTACTACCACGACCCCGACGTTCTGTTCATCTCCTTTCACCAGGACGGGCGGACCCTGTACCCGGGCAGCGGATTTGTTGAAGAGCTGGGCTGGCCGCCGGCCTGGGGGACGACGATAAATATACCCCTGGCCCCCTACACCACCGACGAGGGGATCCTATACACCATAGACAAGCTCATACTGCCGCTGCTGGAGGAATTCAAACCCGAACTGGTAGTGAACTCAGCGGGGCAGGATAATCATTACAGCGACCCGCTGGCCAATATGCTCTTTACCGCCGGCGGATACGCCGAGCTGAACCGCAGGCTTGCGCCTCATATTGCCGTCCTTGAAGGGGGCTATTCCGTGGAAAGCGCGCTTCCCTATATCAACCTGGCTTTGATCATGGCCATGGCCGGAATCGACAGCTCCAACCTGCGCGAGCCGGACTTCGATCGCAGCGCCTTCCGGGAAGCTCCCGGCAACATGGAGCGGCTGAAAAAGATTGCGGTTTTGCAGCTGGAGAACTTCCGCCGACGCGAAGAAGAGCAGGCCGCCCAGATGAAAAAGCATGGCGACTTTTTCAGCGCTCAGCGTCGGATCTACTACGATACGGACAATATCAGCGAGAATCAGGAGATCAGGCAGCGCCTTTGTAAAAGATGCGGCTCTTACCGGGTGATCGACTCCGCAGCCATGCATGCCGGGGGAGAAAGATACCGGGTGCTCTGTTTCAGCATCTCCCTTTACAGCTGCGAAAACTGCCGGGAAGAAGCCCGCACAGCTTACCGCGATTCCATTGAGAGGGCCCTGGGGAATTATGATTATATCTACCTGCAGGACCGCGCCGCCGATGAATATTTTTGCTTTGATTGCAGCAGCGATGACGAACTGGAAGTCGGAGGTCAGAGGCCGGAAATCGGAGGAGACTAACATAACTGCCCTTGTAGGGTCGGGATTCTCAACCAACCTGCACGATACGGGATTTCATCTTTACTGGGGATGCAATGAGCCACCCTAAAATCAATTCTGGGGGCATTCTGTAGGCATGATTTCATCCTTACTGGGGATGCAATTAGCTCCCCCCTTTGAAAAAGGGGGGCCGGGGGGGATTTTAAAATATTTACTCCCGGTTGCAACCTCCACGGACATCTTTAAACGTCTCCTGTGCTGTGATAAGATATAAATAATAAATACTCCGGAGGGTGAGCCAATAAACTGACTGCGGAAAAAGCGATCCTGGTTGGATTGGAGAGAGCGGAAGGGGGGCCCGAATTTAGCGCCGGGATGGAGGAACTGGCGCTCCTGGCGAAGACAGCAGGCGCCGCTGTCGTATCGACGATGGTGCAGCGCCGCGAAGCCCCGGATCCCGCTTACTATATCGGCAAGGGAAAGGCGCACGAGCTGGCGGAAGCGGCGGCTGAAAAGGGCGCGGACCTGGTGATATTTGACACCGAGCTTTCGCCCTCGCAGGTGCGCAACCTGGACCGGATTCTCGGGGTTAAGACCGTGGACCGCACCGCCCTGATCCTCGATATATTTGCCCGGCGGGCCCGCTCCCGGGAAGGGAAGCTGCAGGTGGAGCTGGCCCAGCTGCAATACATGCTGCCGCGGCTGACCGGGCTGGGCGGCCAGCTTTCGCGGCTCGGAGGGGGCATCGGCACGCGCGGCCCCGGGGAGACACAGCTTGAAGTTGACCGCCGCACCATCAGGCGGCGCATCGGCGACCTGCAGCGCGAAATAAGCGGCCTGCGCCGTCACCGGTCCCTTCACCGGCGGCAGCGGCGCCGGAACCGCTTGCCTGTTGCCGGGCTGGTGGGCTACACCAATGCCGGCAAGTCAACCCTGGTCAATGCTCTCACCGGCGCAGTTCTATACATTGAAGACAAACTTTTTGCCACCCTTGATCCGGCGGTCAGGCGGGGACGCCTGGAAGACGGCCGGGTGATCCTATTTGCGGATACGGTGGGCTTTATCCGGCACCTGCCCAAGCAACTGCTGACCGCTTTCCAGGCCACCCTGGAGGAAATCGCTGCCGCCGACATCCTGATTCACGTAGTCGATATCAACCACCAGCAGTATGCGGAACAGATTGAGATCGTGCGGCGCCATCTTTCGCGCCTGGATCCCGGGTTTGAGCGGCGGGAGCTTCTTGTTTTCAACAAGATAGACCTGCTGGAGAGCTTTGAAGAGCGTTCATTCCTGGAGCGCGAATACCCGGAGGCCTGCTTTGTCTCAGCGAAGCATGGCCATGACCTGATTGCTCTGAAAGGAGCGCTGGCCCGGATTATCGATCATCAAAACGAAAGGGTAAGAGTATACCTGCCTTACCGGCAGGGCGCCCTCCTGGAACAGATCCGGCGCCGGGGGAATATCATCCGGGTGCGCTACCGCTCCAATTGCATTGAGCTGGAAGCGCTGGTGGATTCATCTCTTTCCAAAAAGCTGGCTCCTTACAGCAATCTGCCGGAACAGGAGACCGCGCCGGAACACTCCGCAGGGGCGGAGGCGGGAGATGCCTGAACACAGCTGGATACAAGATTTAGATATGCCCGGAAAGCTGAAGAGCCTGGTTCTGCAGTCGCTGCAGAGAGTGAAACAAGCCTGGGACGAGATCGACAGCGTGGTTTTTCACAACCAGCGCCGCGTTCTGGAGGCGCTCCAGGAGCAGAAGATCGGGGAGACGGATTTCCTGGACAGCAGCGGCTACGGCTACGGGGACAGCGGCCGCGAGAAGCTGGAGCGGGCTTGCGCCCAAATTTTCGGGGGGGAGGCGGCCCTGGTCCGCCCGCAGATTGTATCGGGCACCCATGCGCTGGCGCTAACCCTCTCCGGGCTGTTCCGCCCGGGCGAACTGCTGCTCTGCCTGACGGGGCCGCCCTATGACACCATGCAGGCAGTAATCGGCAGCCGCGGCAAGGAGACGGGGACGCTGGCTGAATGGGGGATCCGCCACCACTATGCAGCACTCCGCGCAGACGGCTCTCCTGACCTGGAGGCCCTGGAGCCGGGCCTGAATCCCCGCGTGGTTTATCTCCAGCGCTCGGCCGGATATGACGTCAGGCGTTCCTCTTTAACCTCCGCCCAGATTGGCGAGCTGGTTATGGATGTGCGCCGGCGCTATCCCGATACCTGGATTGTGGTGGACAATTGCTACGGTGAATTTACCGGGAGAGAGGAGCCGCTAGAGGCCGGCGCCGACCTCATTGCCGGTTCCATGATTAAGAATCCGGGCGGGGGGTTGGCCACAAGCGGCGGATATGTTGCCGGCCGGCGCGATCTTGTCCGCCGGGTTGCCGCGCGGTTGACTGCGCCCGGTCTCTATGATAAGTTGGGCGCCTTTTCGGGAAAGCGCAGCCTCTTCCAGGGCCTTTTCATGGCCCCGGCCCTCGTAGGAAATGCCATGAAGAACGCGGTTTTTGCTGCAGCTCTCTTTGAGGAAATGGGTTATGAAGTAAGGCCCCGCTGGAATGAGGAGCGAGGCGATATCGTCCAGCTAATCATCCTGAGAAGCGCTGAAAGGATGCTCCGCTTCTGCCAGGCGATCCAGGAAGCTTCACCAGTGGAATCATTTCTTACATTGGAACCGGGCCCGCTGCCGGGCTACGAAGACCCCGTGGTCATGGCCGCGGGGACCTTCTACCAGGGAGCAACAAGTGAGCTAACCGCCGACGGGCCTCTGCGCGAGCCTTACGCCGTCTTCATGCAGGGAGGATTGACCCTGTCTCACGCTATCTGGGCCACCTGCGCCGCCGCCAAGGCCCTGTTTGATTAGAGGTCGGAGGTCAGAGGCCGGAAGTCGGAAAAAGGCAAGCCGGCAGATATGTTTTTCGACTTCTGACCTCAGACCTCTGACTTCCTGCTTACATGCGCCGGAAGAGGCCGGTGACTTTGCCCAGCACTTCAACTTCCCGCGTCAGGATGGGTTCAAACTGCTCATTTTCCGGCTGGAGCCGGAAATAATCCTTTTCCCGGTAGAAGCGCTTTACTGTAGCCTCTTCGCCAAGCAAAAGAGCGGCGATCTCGCCGTTTTCCACCGTTTGCTGCCGCCGCACAATCACGAAATCGCCGTCGTGAATTCCCGCGCCGGACATGCTTTCGCCTTCCACGCGCAGAATAAAATATTCCCCCCCGGCGGCAAACTCGGCGGGGAGGGGGAAGTATCCTTCCATGTTCTCTTCGGCCAGCAGGGGCTTGCCTGCCCTGATCCTGCCTATAATGGGGACATAGCGGCACTGAACCCTGCTGCCCGCAGAATCGAGAATACGCATTGCCCGCGGCCTGTCCGCTGCGCGCTCCAGGTAGCCCTTTTCTTCCAGCGCAGCCAGGTAGCGGTGCGCCGTGGAGCTGGAACGGAAGCCGAGCGCCGCGCAGATTTCGCGTACCGAGGGGGGATAACCCCGTTCCTCTATTTCACGAGAGATATAATCGAGAACCCTTTGCTGCTGCGGGGTCAAGGTCTTCATGGCAACACCTCTTTTGCCGTTTAATTGATTATACCATAATCCGGTTATTCGGCCTTTTATTGACCGTATGAACTTTTAGAGAGTAGATAGACTAGTTCAAAATTAATTGCACGAGGTGGCGAGGAAGAATGAAGAAAAAAGTATTCCGGGACAAAAAAAAGTTAAATCAGCCGCCCCTGGAGCACTTCCAGCCTATTGAAGAAGATATGGGGGAGGATCAAGATGAAGAAAAGCGGGATGAGGGAGTAGATGGCCTAATTCCGCCGCTGCGCCATCCCTATCCCCCTTTCTGGGAAGAGTGGGAAGAGGATAAGAATCAAATTTAACTAAAAAAATCTTGTGCTTAGAAATTGCCCTGTGAAAAACCATAATTATCCATATACTTTTTTGTAATTTTTAAGCTGGCCATCGATTCGAGGCTGTCCATTAAAAGGATTGCCCCATTTTTAAATTAAAAATAAATTTTACTGACTCATATTACGGTCTAGTTTGTAGGGGCGGCTCATGAGCCGCCCAAGCCCGTAAAGTCAAAGTAAACAGATAAAGGATTAAAAAGAAATAGCAACTCCACTGAACAGCGGGCGAGGCATGCCCCTCTCATACAAGCATAAATCATGACTGAAAAATCACTAATTACAGGACAAGCATAGTAGAAGGCATTCATGGCCATAATGGGGGACTTTTATGCATGACCGGCAAGGCCGGAAACGAAAGGGAAATATCGCGCTAACCTTATTAATTAAAAAAAAATAACTTCCGATAATGTATCTTATGT
>JAAZHP010000238.1 GCA_012510625.1 Bacillota bacterium | reverse complement strand
TTCTGTAATTCCGATCTATTACCAGTTGGCCAAGCAATTTTCGGAAAAAATACGCAGTGGGTCTATCCTCCCCGATGAGGCATTGCCCACAGAATCTGAAATTGCCGCTTATTTCGGGATCAGCCGGATGACCGTGCGCCGGGCTATTTCGGAACTGGCCGCCGCTGGAATGATCTACACACAGCGGGGCAAAGGCACCTTTGTGGCCCGGCCAAAACTTGATAAGATTGTTTTCAATCTGGAAAATTTTAACGAAGAAATCAGGCAGCAGGGCCTGGAGCCGCACCGAAAATTACTGGAAGCCAGGATTGTCCGGGCCGACCAGAAGCTGGCCCGCAAGCTGGGGATCGATTTGCACGGGAGATGTTTATATTTCCGCGTGGTAGTTACCGCCAACAATGAACCGCTTGTTTATGAAACTAAATATACAGTATATGCCAAACAAAGGCCCATTCTCGAAACAGAGCTTAAAGACCCCTCGCTGTCAGTGCTGGCGGCATCGCATAGCAACAGTTTGCCTACCAATTCAAAGAAAATCCTGATGGTATCGAAAACAACAGAAGAAGAATCGGCTGTCCTCGGCGTTAGTCTGCATACCCCTGTATTCTTAATTATTCAGACCATATTTGATCAAGATCAGAACCCGATAGCCTGGGGAAAATCGATTTATCGTGGTGACCGCTACAAGTTGATCAGGTATGACGGATGGTATAAAAAAGAATAAGTGCCAAAGGGAGGCAGCGGAATGAGTGAAGATCTGGTTGGCGCCATGTCCAGGCTTGAAGAAGAAAAAACTTTGGCACTGGTAAAAGAAAAACTTGAAGCCGGTGTTACAGCAATGGAAATAGTGGAACAATGCCGGAGAGGCATAGAGGTTGTGGGATCAAAGTATGGCGAAGGGGTTTTTTACCTTTCAGACTTAATCATGTCGGAAGAGATCTTTAGAAGAGTTATGGAGATCCTGGAACCTCATTTTCCCCAGAATGATTTTCCCGGAGGCGCCAAGATCATTATGGGAACCATAGAAGGGGATATTCATGACCTGGGGAAGCAAATAGTAGTCTACCTGTTGCGTTCTTCCGGTTTTAAAGTTTATGACCTGGGGGTTGATGTGCCTCCGGAAAAGTTTGTCGAGGCCGTTAAAGAGACGGGAGCTTCTATTATTGGAATATGCGTTCTCCTCACATACTGTATCGGGTCGGTTAAAAAGGTGGTAGATCTCCTGGTTGAGACGGGGCTCAAAGAGAAAGTTACCGTGGTCCTCGGCGGTTACCCGGTAAATGCCCAGGTCAGAGATTATACCGGAGTAGATTACTATGGTAATGATGCCCTCCACGGACTGGAGATCTTTAAAAAAATTTCCGGTGAAACAAACGGCGGAAGTGAAGGCGATATTTAGCTCCAGGGATCTGGTTAAGGCTGCCATCCAGGGGAAAGCGGTTGAACGAATTCCCAAGGGTGAGTTGTGCATTGAGGATAGGGTTATTGAAAGAGAGTTTAACCGCTCCGGAGTTGGTTTTTCGGAAAGGCACGCCTTTGTTTCGCGCCTGGGGCTTGATCTAATCTGTCTCTCGCCTCTTTACGATGCATCAGGCAAGCTTCCATCCCCTTCCCAGGTTTACTGGCCAGATCTGGAGCGCTGGGCATTGGAGACGCCCCTTTATACTTTTGCTCTCATCGACGGCGCTTTCGGATGGGGGGGGCGGATCATGGATTACTATCAATTTATGGCTATGTCCTACCGGAATGAAACGGCCCTGATTGACCTCGTTGCCTCCGTGGAAAAGCTTAATCTTGAACTGGTGAAGCGTTTAAGCGCCTGGGGTGTAAACGGGATTATCGTGGCTGAAGATATCGCATACCAAAAAGGACTCCTAATCAACCCGCAGACTATTCGAAAGCTCTTTATGCCGTCGCTGGCCAGACAGGCGGAAGCGGTTTTACGAGCAGGGCTGCAGCTTTTTTACCATTCCGACGGCAACTATGGAGAACTTCTTCCCGATTTAAACGCCATCGGGTTTGACGGCCTGCATTGTATCGACCGGCAGTCCGGAATGGATCTTTTTGCTCTACAGCGTGAATACGGGGGGAGAATTTGTTTCTGGGGAACACTGGATCCTGGCGAACTGGCGGTAAAGCGGGATCCGGAATACCTCCAGCAGCTGCGAAATCAGGTGCGC
Source organism: Bacillota bacterium (assembly GCA_012510625.1). GTDB lineage: Bacteria > Bacillota > Dethiobacteria > DTU022 > DTU022 > JAAZIN01. The sequence goes on along the minus strand of JAAZHP010000238.1, from coordinate 169 downwards.
ATCGAAGCCTCGCGGAGCGGCTACATTTTGGGTACAACCAGCGGCATATTTGAAGGGATCTGCCTGGCCAATCTTGAAGAGATTTACCGGCAAGTCTGACCGGCTGCAGGTTTAAAGCCGGCAAATATCAAGCCCGGGCTAAAAGCCCGGTTTTTTGTTGCCGGCAGTT
>JAAZHP010000237.1 GCA_012510625.1 Bacillota bacterium | reverse complement strand
TCCAGCTTGGCCAAATTATAGCCGCGGCAAAAGGATTTACATTGCTTTTCCAGAAAATATTAATTGTATTCCGAAAAATCCCGGCCTTGATTGGAGGGTGCCAGCATGAAAGTAGTCTTCCATGAAGATTTTAAAAAGGTTTACACTTCTGATCCGGCCGCCTCCGCCGGCAGGATGGAGGCGGTAAAAAATGCCCTTGAGGGGAAGGTAGAATTTGTTGAACCAGTCCCGGCGTCAAAGGACGATATTCTGCGCCTGCACACCCCGGAGCACGTCAGATACGTGGAGCGGGAGGGCATCTACGACATTGCGGCACTGGCCGCCGGCGGCGCCATCAAGGCCGCCGAGATCGGTTTAACGGAGCCCTGCTTCGCCCTGATCCGCCCACCCGGGCACCATGCCTCGGCTGACAGCTCCTGGGGCTTTTGCTACTTCAACAACATGGCCATCGCCCTGGAGAAACTGAAACGTGAGGGGAAAATAAAGAAAGCATTCATTCTTGATTTCGACCTGCACTTTGGCGACGGCAATGTCAACCTGCTGGGCGGCAAGGGATATGTGACCATTCTCAATCCCTCCGCCCGAAACCGCCGTGAATATCTGAATAGCGTAGAGAAAGCGCTGGCGGCAACCGACGCCGATATGATTGCCGCTTCCGCCGGGTTCGATAATCACGAGGATGACTGGGGCGGCCTTTTAAAGACTGAAGATTTTACCTTCATGGGCAGGCTGATGCGCAGCGCCGCCCTGCGAAACCGGGGCGGCTGCTTCGGTATCCTGGAAGGCGGCTACAACCACAGAGTTTTAGGGATAAACGTTCTGGCTTTCATTGAGGGTCTGCGAGGATAAACAGTAAAAACTATACAGTGGATGAACATTAGGGCGCAGGCTTGAGCATTATTAGTTAAGATTACTGGTAAAGGAATTAAAACAATGAAATATCGCAAGCGATTAGCGCTGAAATATTTTAAACCTGTGAATTCGGATGAGATCTGCGAATTGCTTCTGGACAGCGATGACTCGCTGGAGGAGAGCTTCGGCCACTTTGCCCTGCAGAAAAAGAGCGGCGCCCTCTTCTTAAACAGGTTCGGGCCGGACGAGATCATGGCGCTGATGGAAAAAGTGGGGCTGGTGGAACATCTGCATGCGCGGGGTTTCCGCAATCTCCAGCTTGAAATAATGCGGGATGAAGTTCAGAACCATCACCTGAAAGTCTATGACGGGACAATCGACCCGGAAAATCTGTTAATAAATCTGCGCCTTTCCCGATCCCGGTTTGTGCCGGATCAATGCTTTTTTAACGAAACAAAAAATAAACCAGTTTTAGACATGGTCATGATCGAATGGCTCTCCGCCGAGGATCCGCGCGCCGGCTTTACTCCCGGCAGGCCCCAGCTTCCCGGCCAGAGCAGGCCCGGGCTGGGCAGCCTGCGCCACCTCATTGAGATCATGTATATCACCGGCAGAATTTTAATGGTTGACGGTTTTATGGATGTCCCGGAGCATTTTCACGGTGCGGTGATGTATTCGCAGAAATTCAAATTCTTTGATCCGGTTCAGGAAGCGGTCCTTCAGGCAATCCTGAGAGACCTGAAAGAATACTCTCTCCATGATCTTTCATGGGGCATGCTCACTAAAAGCATTGTCGACAGCTCCACTGGCCGGCCCGAGATCTACATCCCTTCCGAACAGGTATTCCCCATATCAAGGCATCTTAACAAATACTATAACTCCAAGTTATACCGGAACAGTTTTATGCAGGCCTATGGCAACAAAAAATACACCCTTGACTACGAAGCGATGCTTGAGCGGAAAAATAAACTTCTCCGGAATAAAAGGATAGAAGACCTCTAGAATAAGGGCATAAACAAGTTTTTACTGCTGGAATAGGTTCATCCAGGCTCAACGCCGGCAGGAACAGCCGGCCTGTTGGGCTTTTGCTTTTTCATTATTAATCCTCTCAAAACAAAAAAAGCCTGTTCTATAAGAAGGAATTTTGAGAATTGTTATAATATATATAATATACAGACTTACAAATTACAGGCAACAGGGGGAGATCGCGGTGAAAAAATACAATGAGAACCTCATAGTCGGCACTTCCCAAAAAAATGCCCATCTTTATCCTGACAAGACTTACCTTGTTTCAAGGTATGATTACCAGGGCAGGCGAACGGACAAGATCTATAGCTATACCTGGATAGAGGCGGACAGCATCATTTGGGATATAACTGCCGGCCTTTACGCCCTTGGCTTCCGGGAATTTGATCGTTCCGCAGTTTTTGCTCCCAACAGGCCCCGGTGGGTTTTTTCGGCAATGGCGCCGCTCTTTTTGCGGGGGGCGATGGTGCCCATCTACCCCACCAGCAAGCCTGAAGATGTGTGGTGGATTCTCTTTGATTCGGGGGCCAAGTTTTGTTTTTGCGGGAGCAAAGAACATGTAGAGAGAGTCCTGGAGGTAAAAGAGAGGCTGGAAAGCCTGGAGAAGATTATTATCATGGATCCCCTGGAAGAGAGGCCGGACAGCTCGGTCATGGGCTTTGACGAATTCCTCGAGCTGGGCCGCAAAAACAGGGATAAGCGGCCGGAAATCGAAAAAAAGCTCGAGAACTTTGAAGAAGATGACATGGTGGCTCTCATGTACACCTCAGGCACCACCGGCAGGCCCAAGGGGGTTATGCTTACCAACCGGAATATTGTTAGCCAGAGAACGGTGATATCGGAGCTGGGCTTCCGGCAGGACGACATCTGGATGGGCCACCTCCCGCTGTGTCACTCATACGGCTTTTCGGCAGACTTGATGGGAGCCAGCTACGTGCCAGGGGTGCTGGCCATGGTGGACTCGCTGGAAGCCGCGGAAATCCAGTGGGGGCTGCAAACCTTTAAGCCCACGGTGATGAACTCGGTGCCCAGGCTCTGGGAAAGGATATTCATTCAGATCAATGCCCTGCTCAAACAGCGCCCGCCCTTTGTTCAAAAATACTTCCACTGGGGCAGCAGCGTTGGGAGAAAAGTTTATCTACTGGAGAATGATAAGAAGAAAGTGCCCTTTTCCCTTAAATTTAAACTGGCCCTGGCCCGACCCCTGTTTTATGTGATAAAGAAGAAAGCAGGGCTGACCCGCCTGCGCTTCTGCTCTACCGGCGGAGCGGCCATAAGCCCCCAATTGATCGTGTTCTTCGGAGGCCTCGGAATCAAGCTCTACCAGGGCTACGGCTTGACCGAGACCAGCCCGATTATCAATGCCAACACGCTTGCCTGCAATAAAGTGGGCACGGTGGGCAAACCGCTCAAGGGAGTGGAAGAGAAGATCGCCGGGGATGGCGAGATCCTGGTAAGGGGTCCCCAGGTTATGAAGGGTTACTGGAACAACCCCGATGCAAATAAAGAAGCCTTCACCGGTGACGGCTTTTACAGAACAGGGGACATCGGCTTTATCGACGAAGAGGGCTACCTGACCATAACGGACCGGAAGAAAGAGCTGCTCAAAACCAGCGGCGGCAAATACGTGGCTCCCCAGCCCATAGAGAATGCCTTCAATACGGAACCCCTGATCGAGCAGGTAGTGGTGGTGGGAGAAAACCGCAAGTATATCTCCGCCCTGGTTGTTCCCGAATTTGAAGCGCTAAGCGAATGGGCCCGCCAGAAAGGCATTGAATACCGCGACCGCTCGGAGCTGGTCCGGCATCCCGAGGTGAACAAGCTGGTCCAGGGTATTATTGATAAAATCAATTCGGGGCTGGCCAGGTATGAGCAGATTAAAAAATACGTCATCACCGAACACCCCTTTACCGAAGAAGGCGGCGAGCTGACCCCATCCC
>JAAZHP010000236.1 GCA_012510625.1 Bacillota bacterium | reverse complement strand
CAAAGGGAGCTGTCTCCTTCCAGCAGGCGCAGCGCCAGCCACCGGCCATCCAGCCCCGGCGGAGCAATTTCGCTCAGGGCAGGCGCGAGCTGCGCCGCCGCCTCTTCAAGCGGGCGGCCGTACTCAATGCGCAGCGGTTTCGTGCTTATTTCGCCGGAGGCGACGCGGCAAATCGCCTCCTGCAGCCGCCGCAAACCCCGCCAGTCACGGGCATTTGTCCCCACCACGGGAACGCCGAGGAGACGTGACAGCGCCGGCAGATCGAGCCGGATCTTTTTCCGCTCCGCCTCGTCGATTAGATTTACACAGACAACCACGCGGGAAGTAATTTCAAGGATCTGCAGCACCAGGTTTAAGTTCCGCTCCAGGCAGGTGGCGTCGGCTACCACCACGGTGACGTCTGGACGCTCAAAGCAGATATAGTCCCGGGCCACCTCCTCCTCCGCCGAGGCAGCAAGCAGGGAATAGCTGCCGGGCAGATCTACCAGCAGGTAATCCTGCCCGCGGTAGCTGTATCTTCCCCGGGCATGGGCCACCGTCTTCCCGCTCCAGTTCCCGGTATGCTGCTTCATCCCGGTGAGGCTGTTGAAAACGGTGCTTTTCCCGGTATTGGGGTTGCCGGCCAGGGCGACGACAATAGTTTTTTCAGGGGTTTTCTCCCCCCTGGAATCATCCCCGGGGAGCTTTAAACCCGTTGACGGTTTCACAAGGCGCACAGCCCGACGCTCCCCTTGGGTTTAATTTGCCGGGGTGATAAGTATTTGCGAAGCATCCTGCGCGCGCAGGGCAATAACCGCCCCGCGGATTAAGTATGCCGTGGGGTCTCCGGTGGGGCTTTTTTGAAGAGCGGCCACCTCTGCGCTATATGTAAGCCCCAGGTCCAGCATTCTCCGCCTGGCAGCGCCGGTTGCATTTATCTGCATCACCCTGCCGCTGCTGCCAACGGGCAGCTCGTGCAGCGGCATCAATACCCGGGTCATTTTTTAGCCCCCTTGAAAGGTCTTATTTTACCCGCGGCAGAATAAGCTAGCCGTGGGAAAAAGATTTTCTCTGGGCTAATATATGCCGTTAAAAAATGCAATGCCACAGGCGGCATTATGGCAAAGCAAGAATAAACTGCTGTGGGGAGCATAAAAAATGACTGACGACCGGGAATTCTATACCTTTCGCGGGTACCTGATGATGCAGGACCGGCAGCAGATGACTCCGAGCATGGAGGATTACCTGGAAATGATCTACCGCAGCCATCTCCAGGAGGGCTACGCCCGCACCAGCCAGCTGGCGGCCCAGCTGAACGTGCAGGCCTCATCCGTCACCAAGACCGTTCAGAAGCTGGCCAGGCTGGGGCTGCTGAACTATGAAAAATACGGGCTCATCCAGCTAACCGAAAAGGGGAAGAGAATCGGCAGCTTTCTTCTTAAGCGGCACATCCTGATCGAAAACTTTTTAAAACTGATTGGAGTGAAAGAGCCCTATTTGCTGCGCGATACGGAGATGATCGAGCACCACCTCAGTTTAAATGCCTTTCACAAAATCAAGCTTCTCTACAAGTTCCTCCAGGCCAATCCCGCCGTCATGGAGCAATTCAACCGCTATAAGCTGGAGCGTAATAAACTCAGGCGGGGCGATTAGCGCCGTATTTTGGGACAACAAGGTACGT
>JAAZHP010000026.1 GCA_012510625.1 Bacillota bacterium | reverse complement strand
GTGTCGAAAAAAGTGCTTGCTCTTTTCCTGATAATAGGATATGCTTGTATTGGACATATATTTTTACAGGTGCCCTGTTAGGGGTTATAAGGGAAGCAGGTGCAAATCCTGCGCGGACCCGCCACTGTAACCGGGACCCTGCAGCATTAAACAGCCACTTCGCCGCCAGGGCGTGGGAAGGCTGCTGCAGGGGATGAACGGGAGCCAGGAAACCTGCCTGTAAAAAGACGTACTAAGCCTTCGTGGAGAGAGGGAGGTGCGTATTTTTTGGGCGCATATCAGGCTCGGCCACCATAGGCCGGGCTTTTTTGGAGGTCGGAAGTCGGAGGTCGGAAGTCGGAAAAAGATAAAGAATACAAAAAAATCTGGAGGGGTTGAAATAATGAAAAAATATTTGCTGCCGATAGCTGTGCTGATGATGGCTGTTCTGCTGCTGGCCGGATGCGGGGATAACAATAGCGGCGTGGGGGATGACGTGGATCTGCGCATTGTCTCTCTTATGCCGAGCAATACCGAAATCCTTTTTGACCTGGGCCTGGAAGAGGCGGTTGTGGGAGTAACAGATTATTGCAATTACCCGCCTGAACTGGAGAAAGCGGTGGAAGAGGGGCGGATCCAGCGTCTCGGAGACTCCTTTAACCTAAACGAGGAGCTGCTGGTCAGTCTCGAGCCGGACCTGGTTCTCTTCGGCTTCGGTTCCGATGCCGTTGAGCGCCTCACCGGGCTGGGGATCAAGTCAGAGGTAATTTATCCGGCAAGCCTGGAGGAGACCTATGCCAGCATCAGGCGCATCGGGGAGCTTACCGGGCGCCAGTCTGAGGCGGAGAAGCTGGCCGCCGACATGGAGGCGGCTGTAGATGCGGTTAAAGCGAAAGCTGAGGCCGTGCCTGACAACGAAAAACCGCGTGTCCTCATGCTCCTGGATCTCGATAATCTCTACGTTGCCGGAGCAGGGACGCTGGAAAACGAGCTCATTGCCGCAGCAGGCGGGATTAACGTGGCTGAAGCGGAAAGCTACGCCCAGATCAACGAAGAGGCGCTCATCGCTTATAATCCCGATATTATCCTCTGCAGCTTCCCATACCGGGACCGGATCCTTTCGGAGAAGGAGGCCTGGAAAGGCATTGCCGCGGTTCAAAATGACGCCGTTTTTGATATCGACGGAGACCTGATCAACCGCCCCACGCCGCGCCTGGTTCAGGGGCTGGAGCAGCTCTACGGGATTTTTTACCCGGGGCAGTAGCAGGGAGGAGCATTAATCATGCGGGGAAGGCGATTTCTCCTGTTCGCTCTTTTAATCTTCATCGCCGCCGGGGTGATGCTTGCCGCGGTGGGCATCGGCGCGGTGATGATGCCCCTGCGGGAGGTGGCCGGAATAATTTGGAGCGCGCTGCGCGGCGCGCTTTCCCGTCCCTTCACGCCGGCGGAGACGATTATCCTGCAGGTCCGCCTTCCCCGCATCTTGCTGGGCTTTCTCATCGGCGCATCGCTCTCGGTGGCGGGGACGGCTTTCCAGGGGCTGCTGCAGAACCCCCTGGCCGATCCCTATACCATCGGCGTATCCAGCGGCGCCGCCGTGGGAGCAACTGCGGCCATGCTTCTTTTCCCCGGGGCCGCGTCAACCTTTACCGTTCCCCTGGCGGGCTTTTGCGGCGCCCTGCTGGCCCTATTTGCCGTCTACAGGCTGGGCAGCGTGGGGGGGCGCCTGCCCGTGGTGACGGTGCTGCTGGCCGGGGTGGTGGTGAGCTCCTTTCTCTCGGCGGTAATCTCCCTGGGTATGCTCGTGGCGAATGAGCAGATGCGCAATATCTTTGTATGGCTGGCCGGAGGGCTGGGACAGAAAGGATGGCCCCTGCTACTTCTCATCATCCCCTACTTCATCATCGGCTTGGCTGTCCTGATCTACCTTTCCCGCGATCTCAACCTCATCCTTCTGGGAGAAGAGGATGCCCTCAGTCTCGGCGTGGAGGTGGAGCGGACAAAAAGATGGATCCTGGTGGCCGCCTCGCTGATTACCGCCGGGGCGGTTTCGGTCAGCGGGATGATCGGTTTTGTGGGCCTCATCGTGCCCCACGCCATGCGGATCATTATCGGGCCCGATCACCGCTATCTTTATCCGGCGGCCCTTCTCGGCGGGGGCATCTTTCTGGTGGCCGCCGATACCTTCGCCCGCACGGTAATCGCGCCGGCGGAGATCCCGGTGGGGATCATTACCGCCTTCCTGGGCGCGCCGTTTTTTATCTACCTGCTGCGCCGCCACCGTGAAAAGTACCGCTTCTAGGTGAGAAAAATGAGATTGCATATAGAAGTTAAAAAGCTCACATTCAGCTACGGCCCGGAAACTGTTCTCGACGGGGTTAGCTTGACGCTTGGCCAGGGCGATTTTATCGGCATTATCGGCCCGAACGGCAGCGGCAAGTCAACCTTTTTAAAAAACATGGCCGCAATTTTGACGCCCACGGGCGGTGAAATCATCATTGATGGCAAGGCGCTGCAGAACTGGAGAAGGCGCGACCTTGCCCGGAGGCTGGCCGTGGTCGGGCAGGGCGCCGGCGCCGGCTTCAATTTTTCGGTGGAAGAGATGGTGGCCATGGGGCGCTATCCCTACCTCGATCGCTTCGGCTCTCTTAAAGCCGGGGATCGCCGGGCGGTGGAGCGGGCCATGCACCTGACCGGCTGCTATCATTTACGGCATCGAGGGATATTTTCGTTAAGCGGCGGCGAGCGGCAGAGGGTGATCCTGGCTCGCGCCCTGGCCCAGGAGACCCCCTGCCTGCTGCTGGATGAGCCGACTTCATTTCTGGATCTGGGCTACCAGGTGGAGCTGCTGGAGCTGCTGCGCAGTTTAAACCTGCGGGAGCGGCTTACAGTAGTGGTGGTGATGCATGACTTGAACCTGGCCTCGCGCTATTGCCGCAAACTTTTCCTGCTTTACCGGGGCCGCATCCATGCCTGCGGCGGCCCCGAAGAGGTGCTTACCCGTGAGCATATTCTCGAGGTCTACCGGACCGAGGTCCTCATTGAGCCCCATCCCCTGGATGGGAAACCGCAGGTGATCCCCGTATCGACCGTCAATGCAGGTTCCGATAAAAACTTTCAGAAAAGGGTTCACCTCATCGGCGGCGGGGGCAGCGCCACGCCGCTGCTCAAGGAGCTTTTCATCAAGGGCTTCTCCCTTTCTGCCGGCGTGCTCAGCGTGGGGGACAGCGATTGGGCTACCGCGCGCCGCCTCGGGCTGCCCATGGTCGAAGAGGCTCCATTCTCTCCCATCAGCCCGCAGCGCCACAAGCAAAACCTGGAGCTGATTGAGGCGGCGGGAGCGGTGGTGCTGGCTCCTCTCTATGTCGGTCCCGGCAATTTGCCCAATGTGAAGGCGGCCCTTTATGCCCAGCAGCAGGAGCTGCCGCTTGTCGTGATCGACGATCCCGCCGTGGGCGAGCGCGATTTTACCGGGGGAGAGGGGGAGCTTCTTTACCGCCGCATGGCGGAGGGCGGCGCTCTCTTCCTTTCCCGC
>JAAZHP010000235.1 GCA_012510625.1 Bacillota bacterium | reverse complement strand
GCTCCAGGATTTCAGCGTCAATATATTCTGCAAATGAGAGGCCGGATACTGCTTCCACGATATATCCGGCCAGGGCCATACCGTGATTGCTATACTGGAAATATTCCCCCGGAGCCCTGACCTGCCGGGGCATTTCCGTAGAGAGGTAGTCACCCAGGGGGGTTGTCCGGGAGCGCTCTTTGGCGGATATCCCCAGGTATTTCTCGTCAAATCCCCCGGTATGTGTAAGAAGATGAGCCAGGGTTACAGTCCTGCCGGATCGAGATTCCAGTTTGATCCGGTCCTGATAGGCGGCAACATCTGTATGCAGATCAACGAGTTTTTTCTCGGCAAGCTGCATTACGGCAACAGCCGTAAATAATTTAGAGACAGACCCGACACGAAAAATTGATCTCTCGGGATCTGCCTTAACGCCTTTCTCCAAATTGGCATATCCGTATCCTTTGACCAGACAAATTTCATCATCCCTGACCAGCGCTATCACAGCGCCGGGAAGATGCAGCCTGGCCATCTCTTCCGCGAACAGATTGTCCAGAAAAGCCTCCAGCTCTTCCTTGCTGCCGGATAAAGGGGATGGGAATCCCATTTCAATATCCTGTGCCATCCACGCGGGGTCTCCCGACCCCGAATCAACTACTGCCGCGAGGTTTTCAGCAGCGCTGAAAAATATGATGAAAATTGCAACACACAATACCCCTGCGAACCCTGCGCCACGAACTGCTGATATTTTCAGTTTCTCCACGCCCTTTTTATACTGCTTCCATCCCTACTTACCATCTCCACCGCAGGAAAAGGATGCCTTGATCGATCATTAGCCGTAAAAAGCGGCGCAACAAGCTTTTAACCCGCTGCCTGGTGTAAGGGATAAGCAGGAAAATACCGCTTAGATCGGTAATCAGGCCCGGAGCGATCAAAAGTAGCCCTCCAAGAAGCACGCAGAGCCCGTCAAAGAGCTTCTCACCGGAGATGATCCCCTGCACCAGGTCTGCGCGGATCTGCGAGAGGATGTAGAATCCCTGCGAACGAACCAGCAAGGCGCCCAGCAAGCCGGTCCCCAGGACCAGCAGGATCGTGGGGCCGCTGTCGATAACTTTCCCGATCTCGATCAACAGCCACAATTCAACCAGAGGAAGCAGCGTAATCAGCAGGAAAAGCCTAAACATATTTTCAACTCCATGAAACCCGCCGGTTTCTGAATTTGACGCTGTTTTAGTCTTATCCTCAGCCACGCCTGCTGTCACTAAGGCCAGGCTCGTGGAGGAAAAGATTGAAGAGCAGCCCGCGGCTGTCCTTGTCCCTGGTTATCTCGAGCATGGAGAAAAGCTCTCCCCAGGCCGGCATCTCCCTGATCCGCAAGAAGAAGGGCATCTCTGCAAGATCCAGGCTTAAACAGTGCCCCGACCAGCTTACGCCGGGCCGGCGCAAAAGTTGTTTCCTGAGCAGAGCCATGAACAGCGGCCTGAGAAAACGGGGCTGCAGCTCCGTTGACAATTGTAGGTCAACCCGGTAGACAGAAGGTTCAAAGATAAACTCGATTAGATGCACCGCCACGTAACCTTTAAAACCAAGCAGCTTGTATCTTCCGGCAATCTCAGCCGTAACAAAGTCGTCTACAATTTTTAGAGAAAGCTCCCGTAAGAAGGGGTACTTTCTCTTGAACAGAGGAGCAGCCACCTTGTTCAGCAATTCGCCGGTAATCAAAAGCTGGCCCATGAAGAGCGCCATAGCCTCACTCAAGACTCCACTTCGAAACTAGATTCCGCCATTTTTTAATATAGCATTAATCTCCTTTAAGGCTCTTTCCAGGTCAGCCCGGGAAACATCCTTATGGGTGACAAAACGGACTTGACGGCTGCTGAAAGGATTTGCCAGTATGCCCCTTTCCCGCAAAGCCATGCTAAAATCGTCCGCGCTTATCTTTTTCAAACCGGCCACGATAATGTTTGTTTCAACCAGTTCGGGATTAAGCTCGATTCCCGGTATCGCGGCCAATCCTTCGGCAAAGAAGCGGGCGTTGGCGTGATCTTCGGCCAGCCTCTCCACCATCGTTTGCAAAGCAACAATGCCCGGCGCGGCGATGATCCCGGCCTGTCGCATCCCGCCCCCCAGGCGCTTGCGCCAGCGGCGCGCCCGGTTAATCCAATCGCGCGGACCGGCAATAACCGATCCCACGGGTGCGGCCAGCCCCTTCGAAAGGCAGATCTGCACAGTATGGGCACAGGCGGCAAACTTGCCAGCCGGGACTCCGGCAGCAACAGAGGCGTTGAACAGCCGCGCTCCGTCTAGGTGAACGGGAATATCATGCTCACAGGCCAGCTCGTATATTGATTCCATTCTCTTCAGAGAAATCACCGCTCCGCCGGCGCGGTTATGGGTATTCTCCAGGCAGATCAGGGCGGTAGGAGGAAAGTGGATATTATCATCGCGGATCGCCTTTCTGACGCTGCCGGCTTCCGGAGCTCCTCTTTCGCCCTTAAGGGTCCTGAACTGCACCCCGGCCAGTATGGAGGCCGCTCCCGCCTCGTAGTAAAAGATGTGCGCCTCTTCTTCAATAATCACCTCGCTGCCCGGTGGGCAGTGAGTGAGAATGGAAACCTGGTTCCCCTGGGTGCCGCTGGTTACCAGCAGGGCATCTTCTTTCCCCAACATCTCCGCGGCCATTTCCTGCAGCCGGTTAACCGTGGGGTCTTCGCCGTAGACGTCGTCGCCCAGCTCTGCCGCAGCCATTGCCCGGCGCATTTCTTCGGTCGGTTGAGTGACTGTATCGCTGCGCAGATCAATCATCTTTCCGCCTCCGCATCTGTTTATTAATATATTACCATATAGCTGCATAAAAAATGGAACACCGGCATATACTTTTTGTCCCATAATGAAGATAATGGCGATGCAAGCATCGCCTCTATCACGGGCAAAAAAGTATAAGGGCGGCACATGGGCCGCCCCAGGCTTGGAAAAACAATATTGTCAAATCCGGGCCAGCAGGTCGGAAAGCGCCGGCTTGCCCAGTTCCTGCAGTTCGTACTTAACACGCAGGGCCGGCTTCTCAATGCGCATTATCCGGCGCAGATCAATAGGAGTGGCAATAACCACCAGCTCGGCATCGGAGCGGTTTATGGTCTGCTCAAGATCGCGAATCTGCCGCTCCCCATAGCCCATAGCCGGCAAATAGGCTCCAATGAACGGGTATTTTTGAAAGACCTCCTGAATCGTGCCTGCGGCAAAAGGCCTCGGATCCACCAGGTCAGCGGCGCCGTATTTTTTTGCTGCGATTACCCCCGCTCCGTAGCCCATCTCTCCATGGGTAACCGTAGGTCCGTCCTCCACGACCAGTACCCGTTTCCCTCTGAGATCCTCTTTTCCTTCGATGAAAATGGGGGAAGCGGCTTCAACAATTACAGCCTTTTTGTTGACCCGCTGAATATTTTCCAGGACGGTGCCAATGTCCTGTAAGCTGGCGGTCTCCTCCTTGTTCACTACGATCACATCAGCGAGGCGCAGGTTTGTCTCCCCGGGGTGATAGGTCAACTCGTGACCGGGCCGGTGGGGGTCAACCAGCGTAATATAGAGATCGGCTTCATAAAAAGAAAAATCGTTGTTTCCGCCGTCCCAAACAATCACATCGGCTTCTTTTTCCGCTTCTTCAAGAATCCGGCCGTAATCCACTCCGGCATAGACAACTACTCCGCAGTCAAGATGGGGTTCATACTCTTCGCGCTCTTCAATGGTGCATTTATAGCGTTCCAGATCGTTATATCCGGCAAAACGCTGGCAAATTTGATCGGACAACTCGCCATAGGGCATCGGATGGCGCACCACAACCACCTTTTTACCCCTCTCCTGCAAAATTTGACATACCCGGCGCGTGGTCTGGCTCTTCCCCACCCCGGTGCGAACCGCAGTAACAGCGACAACGGGCTTGCATGATTTCAACATGGTTGACTTCGGTCCGAGCAGCCTGAAATCGGCGCCCGCTGCCATCACCTCGGAGGCTTTTGACATAACATAGTTGTGGGTCACATCGCTGTAAGCAAAAACAACTTCTCTGACATCGTTTTCCTTAACCAGGGGAACCAGATCATTTTCGGGATAGATGGGAATTCCCGCCGGATATAAAGAACCGGCCAATTCGGGGGGATACATCCGCCCCGCGATGTCGGGGATTTGTGCCGCTGTAAAAGCCGTTACGCGGTAGCGAGGATTATCTCTGAAAAATATGTTAAAATTATGAAAATCGCGCCCGGCGGCGCCCATAATGATCACACTTATAGATTGATCCATCGTCGGCACTCCTTTTTTTATTTTTGGTTAAATAACAAGCGCCAGAATAGCCTTCTGCACATGAAGCCGGTTCTCAGCTTCATCGAAGACGATGGATCGTCGGTCATCCAGGACCTCTTCGGTTATTTCTTCACCCCGGTGGGCAGGCAGGCAGTGCATTACCAGGGTATCCGCTTTAGCCTTCTCCAGCAACGCGCTGTTGACCTGGTAAGGAGCAAAGATCTTTACTCTCTCTGCATGCTCCTCCTCCTGGCCCATACTGGCCCAGACATCTGTATAGATAATATCGGCGTTATTCACCGCACTGGCGGGTTCATGGACAATCTCGATCACGGCGCCGCTGGAAGCCGCATCTTCTTTGGCCTGGCGGATAACTTCGGGATCGGGTGTATATCCCGGGGGACAGCAAATAGTAACATTCATCCCCACTTTAGCCCCGCCGTACATCAGCGAGTGAGCCATATTATTTCCGTCACCGACGTAAACCAGTTTAAGGCCGGTCAAAACACCCTTTTTCTCTTCAATGGTGAAGAGGTCAGCCAGGACCTGGCAGGGATGAAGCAAGTCGGTAAGGCCATTAATCACCGGTATAGCGCTGTATGCGGCCAGATCAAGCACATCCTGGTGTGCATAAGTCCGGATCATCAGCGCGTCAAGATAACGGCTTAACACCCTGGCAGTGTCGGCAATGGTCTCGCCACGCTTCAACTGAAGATCGGTCGTGTTCAAATAGAGCGCATATCCTCCCAGCTGCCACATGGCTACTTCGAAAGATATCCTCGTGCGCGTGGAAGATTTTTGAAAGATCATGCCCAGCGTTTTGCCTTTTAGCGGCTGAAATTGCTCGCCTGTTTGATTTTTCATTTTTAAAATTTTAGCCGTATCAAGTATTTGCCGGACTTCTTCCCGGGTTAAGTCATGAATGGAGAGGATATCTTTGCCTTTCATCTGGACAGCCATGCCGTTACCTCCGGTAAAGAATTTGCTGCTTTACTATATTTTTATATTAGCTGTTAGATTATATTTATATTCTTGAAGCAGCCGTTAATTCCTTCATTTACGAGAAAATAATTCTTGATAAATTATTTACAGATTTTTGACGGAATCTTCTCTTTTATATGGTTTACTTAGATAAAAATAACAGAGTTTTACCTGGAGGCTTTATGATTAATCTGTTCCTAAGCATTTTGCAATATATTGTTTTTGGCTTTGGGATCTATTACCTGCTGCTGGCGCTGGCCGGTCTTTTTAGCAAACGCTGCCGGCGAGAACATTATCCGCAGAGCCGCTTCGCTATACTAATTCCGGCGCATAATGAAGCGCCGGTGATCGGCAAGCTCATTGAGAATCTTATGGAGCTTGATTATCCCCGGCATCTTTATGATATTTTTGTTATCGCCGACAACTGCACCGATAATACCGCCCATTTGGCGCGCAGTTATGGTATCACGGTATGGGAGCGATTTAGCCGCAACCGCCGGGGAAAGGGTTACGCCCTGGCAGATGCTTTTAAAAAGTTCGGTTTAAGCGGCTCGGCTGAACGCTCTCATTATGACGCTGTGGTTATATTTGACGCGGACAACCTGGTAGCTCCCAATTATCTCCGGGCCATGAACAACCGGCTCCTGGAAGGAGAGAAGCTGATCCAGTGTTTTATCGATTCAAAAAACCCGGATGACAACTGGGTAACCGCTGCTTACAGTGTCTCTTTCTGGTATAACAACAGGTTCCTTCTTCTGGCCCGCTATAACCTCGGTTTGAGCGCAGCCCTGGCCGGAACCGGTGCCTGTATTTCACGCGAAGTGCTTGGAGAAATAGGCTGGTCTACCGCCACTTTGACTGAAGACCTGGAATACTCCATGCAAGCCCTGCTGAAAGGATACCGGACAAGCTTTGCCCTGGAAACGCGGGTTTTTGATGAAAAACCGCTTCGCTTTATCCTCTCTTGCCGCCAGCGCCTGCGCTGGGCCAGGGGACAGATCAACGTGGCCATTCGTTACGCGCCGGCGCTGCTGCTTAAAGGGCTCCGCCGGCTGGATCCCGCCCAAATTGAAGGCGGGCTGCGGCTGTTGCAGCTTTTCGTCATTGCCTCCGGTGGCCTTCTGTGGCTCCTGGGAATGATCTTCCCTGAAATAAATGCCGGATCGCCTTATGGTTATCTGAACGGTCATTATCCATATATCGGCCCAGTCCTTTTCGCATGCCCTTACATTCTCCCTCTCCTGACCATGCCGCTCGACAAGCTGCCTCGAAAGCCCTTTGTTTTCTACCCCCTCTACCCCCTCTTCTGCATTACCTGGCTGTTGATCATTTTTGGCGCTATTTTCAGCTGGCGCAATGACAGCTGGATGTCCACCATTCACAGCAGGGCTATAGACCACCATGAACTAAAGCAGCTCTCTCGCGACCACCGTCGCGCCGTCTCCAGCCGTCTGACCATTTCACCGCACACCAAGATTAATTCAAGACAAGCCCTCTAAAATCTGATAAGATTACTTAAACAGGATGCCGGAGAGGTAGATGGGGATGCCGGAAATTCTCGTTATTGAAGATGATCCTCATATCCT
>JAAZHP010000234.1 GCA_012510625.1 Bacillota bacterium | reverse complement strand
CCTCATAGCCGGTAACGCTCATCAGCCCGCCCATGGCCTGTCCGATCACATCAAAGGCTACCTGGTCGCGGCGGGGGCCGGTCTGGCCGAATCCGGAAATAGAGGCATAGATGATTCCGGGATTGATCTTGCTTGCTTCTTCATAACCCAGGCCAAAGCGCTCCATGACCCCGGGAGCAAAATTCTCGACGAGGATATCGCATTTGGAAACCAGCTTCCTGGCGATTTCCAAGCCCTTGCGATTCTTTATGTTTAAAGTTACGCTTTTCTTCCCCCGATTGTAGGCGATGAACTGGTAAGACTCCCCCTTGGGGGTCATGGGTGCGGCTTTTCGTTCCGGGTCTCCTGAACCCGCCCGCTCTACCTTTATGATCTCCGCTCCCAGCTCGCATAGTACAGAGGTGCAATGGGGACCGGACAGATATTGCGTGAAATCCAATACCTTGACGCCTTCTAATGCCTTAGCCATATAATATCTCTCCTTTACTAAAGTGTAAACCGGGCCGATGCTGGATGCAGTCATGCCGGTATGATCATGGGGCGCGGCAGTAAAATCTATTTCGATTATACGCTGAATCCAGGCCTAAGTAAATATTCCCCTGATGACCGTAAGCCAGGGGAACGGTAGTCCAGCGGCCTTTCTTTCAAAAGCTGGTTCTTTAAGAAAGACCTTTTGAACATACTATATTGATGTGGTAGTATTTAATAGATAATATAAACATTGCCGGGAGGAAGTGCTGGGGATGAGGATTTTGCTGAAAAATGGCAGGGTGATTGACGGAACCGGCCGGCCTTCTGTTAAAGGATCTGTAGTAATTGAAGGAGAGAAGATTGCCCGGGTAATAAAGGGCGACTGTCCGGCCGATTTCGAGGGAGAAGTGGTTGACTGCGCCGGACTGGCTATTGCTCCCGGGTTTATTGATGCCCACTCTCACAATGACTGGTTTGCGGCGCGTCAGGACCCCATCCCATATTTTAAGCCCTTTGCAGAGCAGGGGATCACTACGCAGGTCGTGGGCAACTGCGGCTTTTCACCCTTTGGTTACGAGCCCGGGACGCCTCACCTGGAGCTAATCGGTGGCGGGCTTTTCCATACCGGGGATGCCAAAGGCGATTTTAGCGCCTATGCCGGCTGGCGGGAGGCGGCGGAAAAGAAGACGCCTCTTAACCTGGCGCCGCTCCAGGGGCATGGCACCATCAGGACGGGGCTCAGCGGCTATGAGAACCGGCCCCTGACCAAAGAGGAGCTGGCCCGGCGCGATTTTATACTGGAGCAATCGCTGGAGCAAGGCGCCTTTGGGGCCTCCTTCGGGTTGATGTATGAACCGGAACGCTACGCCACGGCGGAGGAGCTGGAAGGCGCCGCGCGAATCGTAGCGAAATACGACGGAATTTTAACCGTCCATCCCCGCGCCTGTTCGGCCGCCTCTACCTCCTATAACCCTCCCTTTGGCGGCCGGCCGCATAATCTCCGGGCGCTGGACGAGATGATCGCCCTGGCCAGGCGCACGGGGGTGAAGCTGCAATATTCCCATCTCATCTTTGTCGGGGAATCCTCATGGAAAACAGTGGAGGAGAGCCTGGAGCTGATCGACCGGGTCCGCGCGGAAGGGTGCGATTTTGCATATGACCTTTATTCAATGACTTTCGGGGTTTCGGTAATCACGGTGATCTTGCCGAGCTGGTATCTCTCCATGCCCCCGGAGAAGCGCTCCAGCTTGTGGCTCAGGCTGCGCCTGGCCGTAGAGACAAGCCTGACCAAAAAGCTCCTCGGCTTCGGCTTTGAGGATATTTTGATTGCCTGGATTGGTGAAGGTTACGAGGATCTGTGCGGCAAGCGCATCTCCGAGATTGCTAAAGAGTGGAAGATGTCTGAACTCGATACCTACATTAAACTGGTCGAGCTCAGCCGGGCCCAGGGCAGGGTGAATATGTATAAATATTATAATGAGGATATCATTACCAGGTTAATCCGCCACAAACCGTCCATATTCATGACCGACGCCTGGATTGAAGAGAAGGGGGCCCAGAATGCCTCTGCCTACGGAGCCTATCCCAAGTTCCTGGCGCTTTCAAGAGAAGGCCGCGGGCTCCCCCTCGAGGAAACCGTTTACAAAATGACAGGCGCGGTGGCGGACAGGTTTTCGCTTAAAGGCAGGGGCTACCTGAAAAAAGGCTGTGCTGCCGATATCACCGTATTCAACGCCGATACGGTGGCTCATAATGGCGACGAACCGGTTCGCCCCAGGGGCATAGAATATGTCTACATCAACGGCAGGAAGATTGTCAGCGGAGGCATCGCCGATGAATCTGCCATGGAAGGAAGCGGCACTATTCTGCATAGAGAATGAGCAAAAAACAGTGACTTTAACACACATCTTAAGAACTTACCACTAAATGAGCCAAAGAGGATCATGGCCTTTGTCGCTCACCCCAGGGAGGTTAAGAATTGAAAAAACTAAACGCAGATCTACTAAACAGCAATTTTGCTTTTCCAGTTGATTTGAAGGTGCCGTCATCCTTTGGCAACTTGCCCGAGAAGGTAATCCAGTTTGGCGAGGGGAACTTTCTCCGGGCTTTTGTGGACTGGATGTTTCACCGGCTCAACGAAAAAGGCCTTTTTAACGGCCGGGTGGTGGTAGTCCAACCTATACGAGAAGGCCTTGTATCTGCACTTAACGAGCAGGACGGGCTCTATACCCTGATTTTGCGGGGGCTGCAGAACGGGAAAGCCGTGGAAACAAAGGAGATCATCAGCTCCGTCAGCCGCGGGATCAACCCCTACACTGACTGGGAGGAGTTCCTTCGCTGTGCTGAGAACCCGGACATTGAATTCGTTGTCTCCAATACTACTGAAGCGGGTATTGTCTACGACCCCGGCGACAGCATGCTAAATAGGCCGCCCCATTCCTACCCCGGTAAATTGTTGGCCTATCTCTATCGCCGTTTCCAGCACTTCGCGGGAGATCCCGGCAAGGGTATGGTGATCATTCCCTGCGAGCTGATTGACCGGAACGGGGAGACACTTAAGCAGGTGCTGCTGCAGCTGGCAGAAGCCTGGGAACTTCCCCGGGAGTTCATAGCCTGGGTTAAAGAGGCGAATTGTTTTGCAAACACCCTTGTTGACCGGGTGGTAACCGGCTATCCAAGGGGGGAAGTTGAGTCGCTGTCGCAAAAGCTCGGCTACCAGGACCGGCTTCTGGACACCGGGGAACTCTTTCATTTATGGGTCATCGAAGGGCCGGCAGAGCTTAAGTCACGGCTTCCCTTCACCGAGGCCGGCCTTAACGTTATCTGGACCGATGACCTCTCACCCTACCGGACCCGCAAGGTGAGAATCTTGAACGGCGCCCATACGGCATCGGTTCCCGCCGCCTTTCTTTACGGCCTGGAGACGGTGGGCGAAATGATGGCTCATCCGCTGCTGGGGAATTATACACGCAAGCTTATTTATGATGAGATCATCCCTTCCATCGATCTGGACACAGAGATGCTCAATGAATTTGCCGGGGCGGTGCTGGAGAGGTTTCAAAACCCCTTTATCAAGCATTACCTGCTGGACATACTTCTCAACTCGGTTTCAAAGTATGCCACCAGGGTTCTTCCTTCCCTGGAGGACTATTTCAAGAGAAAAGGGCAGCTCCCGGCGATACTTTGCTTTTCCATGGCCGCTCTAATTGCCCTTTACCGGGGCCGGGTCGAAGGCGATGCCATGAGCTGCCGCCGGGAAAAGGGCTCCTTTGTGCTGCGAGATGACCCCCAGGTACTTGCGTTTTTAAGTAATCTCTGGGCCGGCTGCGACAATTCACGGGAATCGCTGCTCCTGCTTGTAGAGAAGGTTCTGGGCAGTGTTTTGCTGTGGGGGCGCGACCTTAATAAAATTCCCGGGCTTGCCGAAAGAGTGGCCGCTGACCTGGAGAGAATCGTGCATGAGGGGATGAAAAAGGCGGTGGCCCGCGTTGCCGGTGGAGAATAGGGAAATAAGTCTTAACAGGGAACAACAAGCGGGGTTGACAAGATGGCTGTGCTAAAAATCAACGAAAAAGACAATGTTGCGGTCGCCCTGGCTGCTCTTAAGCGGGGCCAGACAATTGAATTTGCCGGTAGCGCTATTGCACCCCTGGAAGATATTCCCGCAGGTCATAAAATAGCGTTAAAAGAAATCAGCCAGGGGGAAGAAGTGGTCAAGTATGGTTTTCCCATTGGGAGAGCGAAGCGAAAGATCGAGGCCGGCCGGTGGGTGCATGAGCATAACCTGGAAACGAGCCTCGGTCCGATTATGCAGTATGAGTACGGGCCTGCGCCCATAAGCCTGGAAACCAGGGACAGCGGTAAAACTATTCCCGGTTACCGGAGAGAGAAGGGACAGGTGGGGGTTAGAAACGAGATCTGGATTATCCCCACGGTCAGCTGTGTCAACCGGATTGCCGAGCTGATCGCTGAACAGGCCCGGTATAAATTTAAGGGCGTAGAAAACATTGACGGGATCTATGAATTTAAGCACCCGTACGGCTGCTCTCAGACTGGCGAGGATCAGCTGGCTACACAGAAACTTCTGGCCGGCCTGGTGAACCATCCCAACGCCGCCGCCGTCCTGGTTATAGGTCTAGGCTGTGAAAATAATCATGTAGCAGCCTTTCAGGAGGTGCTTGGAGATTACGACGGGGACCGGGTCAAGTTCATGGTAGCTCAAGAGGTCGACGATGAAATTGCCGCCGGCCTGGATCTTGTCGGCTCCCTCCTGGCCTATGCGCGGCGGTTCAAGCGCACACCCTGCCCCGTTTCAGCGCTGACGGTCGGTTTAAAGTGCGGCGGCTCCGACGGCTTCTCCGGGATCACGGCCAATCCCCTGGTAGGCGTTTTCTCCGACATGCTGGTTTCGCATGGGGGCAGCACAATCCTCACCGAGGTTCCGGAGATGTTCGGAGCTGAAACCCTGCTGATGGAGCGGGCTCTAAACCGGGATGTCTTTGAAAAGATCGTCAGGCTGATTAACGATTTCAAGGAATACTACATCTCTTACGGGCAGCCTGTTTATGAAAATCCCTCGCCGGGCAACCGGCGGGGCGGAATCACCACCCTGGAAGAAAAGTCCCTGGGCTGCACACAGAAGGGCGGCAGCAGCGCTGTAGTAGATGTTTTGGATTACGGTGAGAGGATCAGCAAAAAGGGACTCAACCTGCTTAGCGCCCCCGGCAATGACATGGTCGCCAGCACCGCCCTGGCGGCTGCAGGCTGCCAGTTGATTTTGTTTACCACTGGCCGGGGGACTCCGCTGGGAACCTGTGTGCCCACAGTCAAGATTGCCACCAACAGCACGCTTTATCGAAATAAGCCTCAATGGATGGATTTTAATGCCGGACGGCTGCTTGAAGGTGAAACCATGCCGGAGCTGGCGGCTGAGCTATGGGACTATGTTATGGAGGTGGCTTCAGGCCGGCTCACCGGATCGGAAAAAATGGGCTTTCGTGAAATAGCCATCTTTAAAAACGGGGTTACCCTCTAGCTGTTGACTCAAAAGAAAGTTCGGATTAACCAGGCAGATAGCTGTTATTAAATAGTCAAACTGTTGCTTTAGGAGGCGTACTTATGGAGAAAAGCAAATGTCTGCAGCGCATTAAAGACACCGGGATCGTCGCCGTGGTCAGGGCAGAAAATACAGAACAGGCTTTGAAGATTGCCGAAGCCGTTCGCCGGGGCGGAATTGACATTATCGAGATAACCATGACCGTGCCCGGCGCCCTGGGGGTTATCAATGAATTGACCGCGGCTTTTTCGGATGAGCAATTAATTATCGGCGCGGGGACGGTGCTGGACAGTGAGACGGCTCGGGCGGCCTTGCTTGCCGGCGCCGAATTTATTGTCAGCCCATATTTAAATCCTGGTGTTGTCCGTCTCTGCAACCGTTACCAGAAGGTCTGCATGCCCGGAGCCCAGACTGTCACCGAGATTGTCACTGCGATGGAAGCGGGCGCCGACGTGATCAAAATATTTCCGGGAGAAGTATTGGGCGCAGGGTTTATAAAGGCGGTCCTGGGGCCATTGCCCTATGCGCAAATGATTCCTACCGGCGGGGTCAGCTTGGAGAATGTGGCGGAGTGGATCCGGAGCGGCTGCATTGCTGTGGGGGTGGGAGGTAAATTAACCGCCGGCGCCAAAAGCGGCGATTTTGATCTGGTGACGGCAACCGCCCGCCAATTCGTTGAAAAAATTGCTGAAGCAAGAAAAAAGTAAAGGGGTGCTCATATGAAGAAGAAAGCGGTAACCTTTGGCGAAATCATGTTGCGGTTGACGCCGCCGAACTATTTGCGTTTGGTTCAAACTGACAATCTTGAGGTGACTTATGGGGGGGGAGAGGCCAACGTGGCTGTCTCTCTGGCCAATTACGGGATAGAAAGTTACTATGTCAGCAAACTGCCCGCCAACCCCCTGGGGCAATCCGCAGCCAATCATTTGCGCCGCTTTGGAGTGAATACGGACTATATACTCTGGGGCGGAGAACGGATCGGGATCTATTTTTCTGAGACAGGGGCTTCGCAGCGTCCCTCCCTGGTGATCTACGATCGGGCCAACTCAGCAATCACCGGAATTAAACCTGGAGAGGTTGACTGGGAGTCCGTATTTAGGGGTAAGCACTGGTTCCACTTTACCGGGATTACCCCGGCTTTGGGAGACGGCCCGGCCGCAGTTACGCTGGATGCCGTGCGTTGTGCCAGGGACATGGGGCTGACGGTGAGCTGCGATCTGAACTATCGGAAGAAGTTATGGTCAACAGAGAAGGCCGGCGAGGTCATGTCCCGCTTGATGGAATATGTTGATCTGCTTATTGGGAACGAAGAGGATGCGGAAAAAGTGTTCGGTATCAAAGCGGCGGGAACGGACGTTACCGCCGGCAAATTAAACGATGCCGGTTATCAACAGGTTGCCAGGCAGCTCTATGAGCGCTTTCACCTGCAGAAGGTGGCCATTACCTTGCGGGAAAGCTACTCGGCCAGCGATAACGGCTGGTCTGCTCTCTTATATGACGGCAAGGAGTTTTATAAATCAAGGCAATACAAGGTCCATATCGTTGATCGGGTGGGGGGCGGAGATTCCTTCTGCGGCGGTTTGATTTACGCCCTTCTGGAAGAATACCCGCTGCAAAAAGCGGTGGAATATGCCGTAGCCGCCTCCTGTCTTAAACAGACCATCCCCGGCGATTTTAATCATGTTTCTGTATCCGAAGTGGAGAATTTAGCCGGAGGCGATGAATCCGGCCGGGTGCAGAGGTAATTGCCGGCTGTTCCTGCGGAGACAAATGCTGTTCTTCTTCCAAAATGTAGGGGCCGCTCATGAGCCGCCCACTCCAATCCCGGTTCATGCTTGGCGATATGGGTCTTGTGTATTTCCAGCGCCTCCAAAATAGCCCGTCCAGCGTCCCGCTTCATTTAATCCTACAATTGAGCTTTTCAGCCTGCCGGCATGTTCTGCCGGCAGGCATTTTTTTATGAAGGGGCGTTGGCAGGAAAAAGCCTGGGTTTATGGTAATACTTACTTGAATGGACTTGCTTTCTACTTTTTCGTCGGTGTTGGCAGCGGATTGTAATTAGAAGCCTCAATAGGTAGGGGCGGGCTTCCACGCCCGCCCGAGCGGCGTTGGCACGGATTATGATTGGAAGTTGGCAAAAGGCAAGCGAAACAGCAAAAATCTGAGAAGGGGTGGTTGACATGTTCGATTCAGTTATCCTGAACGGGACCATTGCTGACGGAACCGG
>JAAZHP010000233.1 GCA_012510625.1 Bacillota bacterium | reverse complement strand
TCCAGGGCACTCCCATACTTTCCTAATTAATTATATATCTTGACATTATTGTTGTCAATGTGAAACAAATGTAATTTGTGCCTTTTCGCTCTCATGGGGGACAGTTTTTCTGTTCTTGATTCCTTGGTGAACTGGCATTATCCTTATTACATAAGGCCTCCCGGCATATTTTCATCCTCTTTTCAATAATCAAAGGGCGCCTGTCAAGATGGTTTTGAACGATCCGGTCCTTCCGCACGTCTAATTTACAGGAAGTGCGGAGAAGGGCGGGGAGCGGCATTGGATCCGGCAGTACGGAGAAGGACGGAGGGAGCGGGGTTGGATCTGTCTGATCTGGTGGCCAAAGCGAAAAATGGGGATTGGCAGGCCTTTTTGAAAATGGCTTTGGCGAAAAAAGATCAACTCTATTACAAAGCCCTGGCGCTTTTGCAAAACGAACACGATGCCGCCGATGCCGTGGAGGAATCCTTGCTGAAAGCCTACAGCTCCATGGCCGGCCTGAAAGAGCCGCTCTATTTCCAGGCATGGCTGACTCGCATCCTGGTCCACACCTGCATTGATATGCAGCGGGCCAGAATGAAGCAGGTCCGCCTCGAGACCGGCATGCTCGAGGACGAAGCGCCCGGCCCGCAGGAGTCCCTGGCCTTTAAGCTCGACCTGCAGGAGCAGCTGGCCGCCCTGGGTGAAAAATACCGCACCGTCCTGGTGCTCCGCTATTACGAGGAGTTCAAAATTGAAGAGATCGCCCGCCTGCTGGACCTGCCGGCCGGTACGGTCAAGTCCCGCATCTACTACGGGCTGAAAAAATTGCATCTCAACGGATGGAAGGAGACAGGATCAATGAACTGTGAAGAGATCCGGTTCAACCTTGAGCCTTATCTTGCCGGCGAACTGTTTCCGGCGGAACAAGCGGCGGTTGAAGAGCACCTGGACGCCTGTTGCTCCTGCCGGTTGGAGTTGACCGAAATCAAGGAGAAAATTAAACAACTCGGGCGGAGCGGGATAAAATCAGCGGCCAATATGCCCGCCTCTCTGGAAAAGCGCCTGGTTAAACGATTGCGTCACAGTGCCGCCGCCGGCAAGACCGGCAAGAGAAGAAATATCCTGCGCCATGTATCTGCCGCCGCCGTGGCCCTGGCTCTGGTTATGGTGACTTTTTACAGCGGTTCTATCGCCCAGTTCATAGAGGATATGCCCTTTATCCGGAAATATTTCTCCTTCGGCGACAAAGGTGTTGAACATGCACTGAAGCTGGGTGCGGGCCAACATATTGAGGCAAGCCGGACCGTGGACGGGATCACCGTCACCATCCACCGCCTTATTGCCGACAGGAATGAGACGGTGATCCTTTACAGCATCTCGGCCGAGGCGGAAGCGGACACAGCCTATATCAGTATCTCTGTTTTCGATAGCAGGGGCCGCCCGGTTAAACCCGGTGACGCCAGGGGCACCCACCGCTTTAATGAAGACTTAGGTATTTTTACCGGGCAGATTCGGACCAGAGGTATTGACAGCCTGGGAGATCAGTTTCAGGTGCATATTGATCAGGTTGCGTTGCAAAAAACCTATACTTGCGAGGCTTCCTTTACGGCCTCCGGCCGGATCAACCAGGTGATACCCTTGGTGGACGAGACAGGGAAGACGGTGGGAGAGTATATCCTGGAGTCGGCCGATATTAAAGGGGGCTATCTGCATCTGGTGGCAAGTTATGATCTGGAAGTTGATGAGCGCGTCTCGCGCGTCTCGCCGGGTGATAGTGATCCCGGGAAGCAAAGTTTCAGATATCCTGAAATCATTGATGTCTACCGGGATGAAACACGGCTTCCCCTGGAAACAGCCGGCTTCAAATTAAACGCCCCCGACGAATACTTCTACCACATGCTTGGCCGGGACGGTGGAAGCGATTTCCGGTTGGTCCTTGCCTATGAACAGCTTGCAGCCATTACCGGAGAGCCTATCATTTTCGATATCGAGGTCGACCGGGAACTGGCGGCGAATCACACTTATGAAAAAGAGCTCGAACAGCGGGTGTATCTGGACCCGGATGAAGGCATCTACATCGATTTTAAAAGGCTCGAGTCCACGGCGATGGCCACCACCATCGAGTACCAGGTCCAACCGGTCCATATAGTTGAAGGTGGCGGGTATTGGATCCCTGATATCGAGCTGTCCCTTTACAGCGACGGGGCGAGAGTGGAGTACCAGAAAATAACCAGGGTTTTGAATGGCGGTTTGTTCATGATCAGCTTTGATCCCGCCATCCCCCTGGAAACCCTGAGTGTCTCCGTGGACGGGTATTACAGGAAAATTTCTTCTCCCCTGGAGTTCGCAGTGAGCGCCGCAGATGAAGGTAAAACAATCAACGCGGGCGGCTTCCCACTCACCGTTGAGAAAATCGACTTTGACACGTATGTTGGGGTTCCAGGAGGCGACTTTGACCCATATACCGGCCAGGAAGCAGACGGTCCTTTTGTGATGATCTTGTACACCAGCCCCGTGCTGGCGGGTTTGGATGATGTTACTGTTACTGACAGAGCGGGGACGAGGGAGATGTACAGAACCGGCAACTACTTAATGGATTGGAGACCGCCATGGCAGCAAAGGGATGAACAAAGAGGCCACCTTATATTCAGTTCCGATGACACGCAATGGGTGATCCATGCCGGGTCCTATTGTCTGTTTACGGAAACCAACATTACAATCCGCCTCCTGAGTCCAGGGGGCGGGTCAGGTCCTTGACAGAGGGCGTTTATCCATGTTTTTTTCATAAGCAGCCGGGACGTTCCAGCCTTCGGAGCAGGTGCATGGCACCGTGGCGGGTTTAACGCCTGAACCACACCCCCTTCGGGGATCCTATAATAGTGTTGCCACAATGTCCATAAGGAGCAAGATAATGGTATATCACAGCTCAAAGACCCGGGGGTTGAAAACTATTTTGCCCAGTACAAGTACGCACGGTCGCAAGTGGGTATATGCTACAAAAGATTTGGTTCTGGCCGCGTTATTCTTAGCCACTACCGGCGGGGATTTCACCTGTTGTATCGGGCGGGATAAAATCACCGGGAAACCGTATCTATGCGAGCGTTTCAGGGGAGCTTTTGATTTGCGTTAGCCATCCCCGGCATCCGCTTCTTTGATACGGCCGACCAGGTACGGATCTGAAGAGATCCTGGGTAAGGCGGTCAAACCCTTTCGCCATAAGTATGGATTGACATCAATTGACAGAATGTGCTATATTTACTCTAGAAAAAAGCAAATTCCCATAGTTAAGTAATATTTGCCTCCCCCTGCATGTTCCATATTACTAAAGGAGTATTATGGTGAGAAATGAAAAACATGTTACGCATTGAATTGCACAGGGCATTTATTAATCCAAACTTTTACCTGGCCATAGTAGTTGGCACATTACTCATATCAGTTTTTTCGATTCAC
>JAAZHP010000232.1 GCA_012510625.1 Bacillota bacterium | reverse complement strand
TTTAAGGAAATACATTTTTATCACGCAAACGCCTGTGCTCACCCGGGCCGGGGATGCCCGGCCCCTACAACTGGGGATATGCGGGCGGGCATGGAAACCCGCCCCTACACCTTTGTCATGTCCTCAGACTTCTGACCTCCGACCTCCCATATGCGGGCGGGAAGGCCCGCCCCTACACCTTTGTCATGTCCTCAGACTTCTGACCTCCGACCTCTGACCTCCGATATGCGGGCATGGAAGCCCGCCCCTACAATCACGCCTAGGACTGCCAGGCGTCTTCAAAGAAGTGCAGGTGAATCGGCGAGAGCACTTTGAAAGCCTCGGCCAGCTCGAAACCCTTTCCCGCAGCATGCTCGCGCGCCTTTGCTGTAAGATAGGCGGTGAGCATCTCCAGGCTTTCCGGGTTGAACTGGCTTTTATGCTTTGCTATGGCCTCCAGCTTTAACGGCCAGGTTGCGGTGACATCGATAAACGTGTTCGGGCGGGAGCTGCCGTAAAAAGCCACCCCCTGCGGCGCATGCGGCGTCAGGCCTTCTTTAAGATGCTGCGGGCAAACATGAGGAAAGCCGCTTAACAGTACCGCCTCCGCGGCGGCGAGGCCGGTATTCCGGTGGTCGGAATGGGCTTCGTAAGGCAGCCAGGGATCTATGACCATGAGCATATCCGGGCGGACCCGCCGCACCGCTTCAATAATCTTTTCCCGCACCGCAGACAGCTCCAGGCAGCCTCCGTCCGGGAAATCGAGCCAGATCATCTGCTCCACCCCGAGCAGGCGGGCGGCCTCCTCCCCCTCGTGCCGGCGGATGCGGACCAGCTCCGCCGGAGCCAGCGACGCATCCTCGGTGCCGGCGCCGCCGTCGGTTACGGTCAGGTAAACCACCTCCGATCCGGACCGGATCAACCTGGCCACTGTCGCGCCGGCGCCGATCTCGGCGTCATCGGGATGCGGCTGCACGCAGAGAATCCGCCGCATCGACACAAGATCCGGAATGGGGATCAGATCCTTTACTTTAACTTCAGACTGCATCATTTTCTATCGCACTCCCTCCTGTAATATTGCAGCCGCCTTGCTATTCCCCGGCAACAGAAAAATGATCTTCCCGAAACTCCGGCCGGTCATGATATCGCGCCGCCAGGGAGGTGCGGTACTGGATATAGGTATTAAAATCAGCCTTGATCCCATGCTCATTCAGGATGCGGACAATATCCTCCGCCCGCGGCGGACAGCCCTTGATCTCTACCGCTTCGGTTATTGCCGGGTTGTCCCGGTTCGCACGGATGATGCAGTTGCCAAAAAGAAAGGTCTTCTTGAAGCCGCCCGTGGAGCGGGCCACTTTGCCCGTAAGAAACTCGATATTGTCAAAGGGCTCCCCGGTGTAGGCGCCGATAAGCAGGATCAGGATCATATTGTTTAAAAAGGAGCATCCCGAACAGATGGTGTGGTCATACTTGGGGTAGTGAATCCCGCTTATGCCCATCCTGCCAAATGCGGTAGGGCCGGAGTTGTCCTCGAGCCAGCCCCAGTCCCACTTCAGCGGCATGACCAGGCTGCTCAAGTTTTCACCGCAGATCTCAAGGTTGCTTCCGTCAAGCGGCAGGTCATGGCGGCGGGCATGCTCGGCCAGGTGCCCTATTCCGGCGGGGTCCATCCCCAGGATCATGGTCCCGGCAACATCTGCGGCAAACATATCCCGCGACGCAATCAGGATGTCGGCGCGGTGAGCAGTCCCGTTCATGGCCGGCCCGCGATCGAGGGCATAGATCCCGTCAATGAGGGTTAGCGCCGGAGCCAGCTTCTCGCCGAGGCGCTGGATAAAGCGATCCAGGGGGAGCTCGGCATGATGGCAAAAGATCTTGGAGCGGCGGGAGAGGCATCCTTTCAGGTTTTTAAAGCCCAGGGTAACCTTCGTGGTATTATGCGTTTTTAAAACAGGCAGGTTAATTAAAAAATCCGTCTCCAGAACCGGAGCGGCGATATTAAGAGAAAATCCGTCAAACTCAACCTTTTCAAAAGGCCCCCGGTTGAGATCCAGCAGCTTCACCCCATACTTTTTCTCCAGCTGATGATAGCCCATCCCCCGGTAAGCTTCCAGCGTTCCGGAATTTATGGCCTTGTCTTCAGTCGTCGCCTCGGCAATGGTAATATCGCTGCAGCCGTGCTCTTTCAGCATCCGGACCATCTCTTCGACAACCAGCGCCGTGGTGATCACGCCGAACCTGGGGAAAGGCAGCACTTCATCCCACATTACCAGGTTCGGTTTCAGCAGCACTTTCTTTGCTGATGTCAGGCCTCTAAAACCTTCGCACATCTCCACGGCCCGGCGAATATTGAGCCTCTCGTCATTGAACTTTACCAGGCTCACCTTTGACAGCTCCATCATCCGGCAGCCCCCTTTTCTAAATATTAAGAAATATTCCTGTTTGAATTTTAACAGCTTCGAACAAGTTGTTCAACCGGAAAGAAGGAGTGATTAATTTATAAGTTTTTGCCGCATGAGCGATACACTCTATTAAAGGCAAAAAAAGTGGAGCGGGAAGTTGTTTGTTAACTTCCCCCCCCACATCCGAGAGGGTTAGGGAGAGGGGGTTTTCACCCCCGCGAATGACAGTATTATCAGGAAATCATCGCTTCAATCTGTTTCATAATGGTTGAGATATCCTTGCCATGCTCCGGCGAACCGTCAACCACCAGCAGGCCATCCCGCATGGCCGCGTTGTTGTCGACCTGGCCGGTAAGCACAAGAAAGGCTGCATCAATAGAAGAAAAGATCATATGGACAAAGGGGCGGCGCCGGCCGTAAATACCCCGGCCAGACTTGGTCCGTCCCTTGCTTATCCGCAGGTAAGCCGCGGGGTCGGAGGATTGAACCGACCATTGGAAAATCCGGTCGGGCATATCCCTGGTAAACTCGCGCATCCCCGCATGGCCGTGGCGGTTCAGCAGGGAAAGCGCCGTGGTAATGAAATAGAGCAGCAGCCTCACCTTGAGAGCCCGCTTATCCGGATCTTTCGGCAGCTTGCTGGGCAAGAGCAGGGTCAGCCCAAGCATGAGCGGCAGAAAGCCGGCCAGCGTCCCGAAGTTCTTAAGAGCCCCCTTTATTTTCGGCAGGGCTATTTTGCCGCTCATGAGGGCGACAAAATCGGCCGGAGTCTTGAAGACAAAGTCGATCTGCGGCGCGGGATGTCTTCCGGCATTGTATTCCAGCTTGCCGTCAACAAACTGCAGGTGGCAGGCCAGCTCGGGATCGTCTTTCACCTGGAACTGCACCACCCGGTTCCACCCGGCATATTTCCGGGCCAGCTTCGGTTTCTCCTCGAGCAGCGTCTTGGTCAGCGGGAGAGCCGCTCTCATCAGTAAAATTGCCGTCAGTTTATCTTGATCAGGCATCGTTGGAGCCGGCCTCCTTTCTTAAATCTCGTCCTCCCAGTCTTCATCTTCTTCCACTTCAAGGTTTAGCATTTCGGTAACGGCTTCCATGATCCCGTTGTCATCCAGCTTGTAGTAGCTGTAGAGATCGTCGGTGTAGCCGACAATGGCAAACTCATCCTGCAGTCCGAGGCGCTTGAGGCGGCAGGATTTGCCCGCTTCCACGATCGTCTCGGCCACGGCGGTGCCCAGGCCTCCGTAGATGTTGTGCGCCTCCACGGTGATGATGCGGCGCGTGTCGTTGACCGCGGCGAAAACGGCCTCTTTGTCGATGGGCTTGATCGTATGCATGTTCAGGACCCGCACCGATATGCCCTGCTCCTTCAGGCGCTTGGCCGCCTCCACGGCATGCAGAACACAGGGCCCGATGGCCATTACCGTGATATCTGAGCCTTCGTGCATCGTTACCGCCTTGCCGATTTGGAAGCCGTAATCCGGATTCTCATAGACGGTTTGTTCAAAACCGCGCCCAATCCGGATATAGACCGGTCCGGGGTGATCGAGGCTGGCGATCACCGCGTTGGCGGTTTCGTAGCCGTCGGCGGGAGCAATAACCGTCATGTTGGGAAAGGTGCGCATTACGCCCAGGTCTTCGTTGCAGTGGTGTGTCGATCCCGCCTGTCCGAAAGAGATTCCGGAGTGGGTGGCGATGATCTTGCAGTTGAGGTTCATGTAGCAGATATCGGTGCGCACCTGCTCCCCCGCCCGCAGCGCCGCGAAGACGGCGAAAGTGGAGACAAAGGGAATAAAGCCGGCCAGGGCCAGGCCTGCGGCCATCCCAAAGAGATTCTGCTCGGCAATGCCCACGTTGAAAAAGCGCTCGGGAAATTTGCTGCCGAACTTGCCGATCTTGGTAGACTTGGCCAGGTCGGCGGTTAGACCGACAATATCTTCCCTCTTTTCGCCGAGCTCGGCCAGGACATGTCCATATATTTCCGCCGGGGTCATATGGTCGGTGTCATAAGTATGATATGTTAAACCGGTACTCAAGTAAGATCCTCCTTTCAGCGGTGCAGGGCCAGCCTAAGCTTTGCCGTACATCCGGTCGATAGATTGAAAAGCCTTCTCCATGCCGTCTGAGTCGAGCCCGCCGTAATGCCAGGCGGGGTCATCTTCCATATAATCGACGCCCTTGCCTTTAATCGTATTCGCTATGATCACCGTGGGGCGTCCCGTTGTCTGCAGCGCTTCGTCAATGGCGCCGCCAATCTGGGCAAAATCATGGCCGTCGATGATCAGCGCGTGCCAGCCAAAGCTAAGCCATTTATCCTTGAGAGGCTCAAGGGTCATTACTGTCTCGGTGGGGCCGTCTATGCAGTGCTTGTTGCGGTCAACAAAAACGGTCAGGTTGTCCACCTTGTAATGGGCGGCGCTCATGGCCGCTTCCCAGATCGAGCCCTCGTGGCATTCGCCGTCGCCAAGAATGCAGTAGACCCGCCACGATTTCTTCTTCAGGCGCGCCCCTATGGCCATTCCCACGGCGATGGGCAGGCCGTGCCCCAAAGAGCCGGTCGAGGCATCAACGCCGGGCACCTTGAGCATATCGAGGTGCATACCGAAGGGCGAGCCGGTATGGTTGAATTCCTTGAGCAGCTCCTGTTTAAAATAACCGAGATCCGCCAGTATGGGAGCGTAGCCGATCCCGCCATGTCCTTTGCTCAGGACGACCCGGTCGCGGTCTTCCCAGTCAGGATTCTTGGGATCAACTTTTAAGTAGTGATAGTAAAGCGCAACCAGAATATCGATCTGGCTGAGAGCGCCTCCGGCGTGGCCGCCGCCCGCCCACATCAGGGTTTGAATGGTGTTCCGCCTGGCCAGCCAGGCCTTCTCTTTCAAAAAAGCGATCTCCTGTTCAGTTAATGGCATCTCCGGCTAAAACCTCCTTTGCTGAATTCATATTATTTTGACGAATCCGGGATCAAATCTTCTCCTTTAACACTTTTATCGCGGCTTCAGCATGATTGAGCGTTTCTTCAATATCCTCTTTTTCATGCGCAGCCGAGATAAACCAGTTGTGATGGGGATGGAAGAAGGAACCCCTCCTGGTCACTTCGGAGCAAAAGAGCTGCTGCCAGAAGAAATCGCGGTCTTCGGTAAAGCGCATAAAGGGGATTGCCGGCGGTCCCGATGTGGTAATCTCAAGACCATAGCGGCTGCCCAGTTCTTTAAGCCCCTCCATGAGCAGGGTTCCGGTTTCTTTCATCTTCTCGATGGCCCCCGTATTTTCCAGCTCCTGCAGCGTGGCCAGGGCTGCGGCCATGGGAACCTGGGCGGTCCAGTAAGATCCGGTGAAGAAAACTTTCGAGGCGGCATTCATCAACTCCTTCCGCCCGACACAGGCAGATATGGGGTAGCCGTTGGCGATGGCCTTGCAGTAGCAGCTCAGGTCGGGTTTAAAGCCAAAATAATCGCCGGAGCCCTTCATGCTGAGGCGGAAGCCGGCGCGGACATCGTCGAGAATGAGAACGATCCCCTCTTCGCGGCAGATACGTTCGATCCCTTCCCAGTAACCGGGCGCCGGCATGACCTGGTCGCCGAAATTGATATGGTGGTAAGGCTGGGCGATGAAGCCGGCGATCTCGCCCCGGTATTGCCGGACCACTTTCTCGAATTCATCGAGGTCGTTCCAGGCAACCTGGAGTATGTGCATGTGATCTTCGGGGATGATCCCGCCGAAACCGGGAGGCGTGCACCAGGGGGCCACGCCGTGGTAGTGGCCGCGGACCATGATGATCTTTTTACGGTTGGTAAAGGCGCGCGCCACCAGGGTGGCATAGGTGGTCATATCGCCGCCGTTCTTGCCAAAAAAAGCCCAATCGGCGGTGGGAATCAGTTCCACCAGGTGCCGGGCCAGCTT
>JAAZHP010000231.1 GCA_012510625.1 Bacillota bacterium | reverse complement strand
TGGTGCGGGAAAAGATTACGGTGGGCCTTTTTGCTTTCACGCCGCTCAAGGGGACCCCGCTGGAGGGGCATCCGCCTCCCGAACCGGGTTCATACCGCCGCCTCCAGGCGCTTTACTACCTGCTGCGGCGCGGTCATATTTCATGGCCAGGTTTGCGCTTCAGGAAAGGGCGGCTGGTTTCCTTCGGGATCGGTGAGCGCGAGCTGCGGCGCCTGCTCGGCGGGGGCGAGGCCTTTCAAACCGGCGGCTGCCCCGGCTGCAACCGCCCCTATTTTAATGAAAGGCCGGGCGGCTTAATCTATAACTACCCGCGCCCTTTGAGCGCCGCCGAAACCGCCGCCGCCCTTGCCTTCATACGTGAAGAGAACGTTCCCTGAGGAGCTGGGGGCGGGGTTCCATCTCCGCCCCGGTTCCGATGATATATAAAAGGCTGCTTTTTTTTCGCCCTCTGGAGAGGGCCGGAGAGAGGAGGGTTAGCTGCTTGGCCAAATTATGGCGCTTGATTTATGATCCGCCCATGTCCGGAGAGGAAAACATGCGGCGGGACATGGAGATTCTAGAAGAAGCGGCCTCCGGTGAAGCTCCTCCGGCGCTGCGCCTTTACAGCTGGTCGCCGCCGGCGCTCTCTATAGGCCGGTTCCAGAAGGCTCCGGAGGTGGCCGACCTGGCTGCCTGCCGCCGCCTGGGCATAGATGTGGTCCGCCGCCCCACCGGGGGGCGCGCGGTGCTGCACGACCGGGAGCTCACCTACAGCCTGGTTATTCCCGACGACCGCGATCTCATACCTGCGGGAGTGGTGCCGGCCTACTGCTTTATCAGCCGGGCCTTGCTGGATGCTTTCGCCAGCCTGGGGATTGAAGGGAAGCTCAGCCCGGAACATAAGCGGGGCGCGGGGCTGGCTCCCGGCTCCTGTTTCGATATGCCTTCGGCCCATGAACTGCAGGTTTCCGGTAAAAAGGTGGTCGGCAGCGCCCAGATGCGCCATAAGGGCATGATATTACAGCATGGTTCGATCCTGCTGGAGCTGCCGCTCCAGGCCTACCGGCAGGTATTGCGGCTACCGGCCGGCTGCGATGAGGCTGACTACCTGGAATCCCTGGGGCGCGATGCCGCCGGCCTCCTGGACCTGGGATATAAAATCAGCACAGAAAAACTGGCCGGCGCCCTGGCGGACGCCTTCGCCCGCCTCTTTGATGTAGAATGGATCAAGCAGGATAACAGGGGGGCACCCCTTTACAGGGAGAATTAGGCGCTTCTTTTATTGCATGGACCTGAGCCACTGTTCTAGCTGTAGGGGCGGGGTTCCACCCCCGCCCGCAGAAAACTCCCCCTTTTGCAAAAGAGCTCTCAACACTCCCCCCTTTGCAAAAGGGGGGTCGGGGGGGATTTAAAAAATTCCTTGACCAGGCGGGGATTTGGAGGCGGGGAGCATGTCCAGTATATGGTAGCCGACTGTTGCTTTTCTTAAGGATTTGCTTTAAACGCGGTTTTTATAACGTTTTTCGGTACGCCCCCGGGCGGCCCGTGGGCCGCCCCTACAACCCCGATGAGAGCTGTTTTGTGGATCTGCTACAGGCAGCCCAACCTGGGAAAGTTGTAGGGGCGGGGCATGCCCCGCCCGCTGCAGGTTCTTCCCTTGCCAAAGTGGAGCCGGGGGGATTTAACCGGATTTAGTGCTGAGGGCGGTACCTGTACTGTATTCTGGTACTTACAAACCTGGCGGGCATGTATATTAATCTGGAGGTAATTGGATTATGGACAAATTTCAGCTTGCAATTATCGGCGGGGGGCCGGGCGGCTACAGCGCGGCGCTGCGGGGAGCGGCCCTGGGCCTAAAAACCCTTCTTGTAGAAGAAGAACGCCTCGGAGGCACCTGCCTGAATCACGGCTGCATCCCCACAAAAAGCCTGCTTCACAGCGCATCTCTTTATCGCAGCCTCAAATCAGCCGGGACCTTCGGCATCACTGCCGGCGAGATCGGTTTTGACTACGCTGAAGTTCAGAAGCGCAAGAGCGCCGTGGTGGAGAACCTTGTTGGCGGCCTGGAGGGGCTGCTCAAGTCAGCCGGGGTGACGGTCTGGCCGGGCCGGGCTGAACTTCTTCCGGAAAAGCGGATCCGGGCAACCCTGCCCGGCGGGGAGAAGCGCACTGCGGAGTTCGATAAGCTGATCATCGCCACGGGCAGCAGCGAGGTTGTACCTCCTGTTCCCGGAGTGGATCTGCCCGGGGTGATCTTCTCAAAGGAAGCGCTGGCATTGTCTGAACTGCCGGCCAGCCTGGCGGTAATCGGCGGCGGCGTTATTGCCCTGGAAATGGCCACTATATTTGCCGCTTTCGGCGTCGCCGTAACTATTGTCCAGCGGAGCGTTCTGCTGCGCCGTGAAGATCGCGAGATGGTGCGCCGCCTCACGCCATACCTGCGCCGGCAGGGGATCCGGGTAATGACGGAGACAGCCCTGCGCGAGATCAGCGCCGGACCGGAAGGGGAGCTTGTCTTAGCTCTGGAAGGCCCTCGCGGGGAAGAAAGCCTCACCGCGGAAAAAGTGCTGGTGGCAGTGGGCCGGAAACCCTCCTTCGGGGGGCTGGATCTGGAGGCATCCGGCATCAAACACGTTGAACACGGGATCGAAGTCGACGAGAAAATGGCCACGAACGTTCCCGGGGTTTATGCCATCGGTGATGTGGCTAATCCGGGATATTTTCTGGCCCACACCGCCATACACCAGGGGATTGCCGCCGCGCAAAATGCCGCCGGCGGGAGCGCCTCATTTTCTGGGAAAGCGGTTCCGGTATGCATCTTTACGCATCCCGAACTGGCCCGCGCCGGCTTGACTGAAGAAGAAGCCAAAGCCAAAGGATACGCCATCAAGGTGGGCAAGTTTCCCTTCAGCGCCAACGGGAAAGCCTTTCTCCAGGGCGAGGGGGACGGCGTAATTAAGATAATCGCCGA
>JAAZHP010000025.1 GCA_012510625.1 Bacillota bacterium | reverse complement strand
GGAGGGCTCATTCGCATTTAAACCCCCGATCAGCTACAAAAACTATACACTACCGCGGCGCTTCTCCCCGAACGAAATTTAAATTTCTTAATGACGGGTAAGCCTTATTCCCGACAAAACTCGCCCTAATTAGAGCAGCAGTCTGCGCCCGTAATAGGGCTGACTGCCGGTTGCCCTTTATCCTTTTATTTATCTCCAAATGGACGGAAAACGTTCACTTTTTTAATAACATAGAAGGAAATAGTAGAAAAATATTGAATATACATAATCATATAGCCTAATCTGAATTTTGCAAAAGGGGGTTGCCGGATGGAAAGGATCTGGCTGAAGCATTACGACCCCGGGGTCCCACATGATATAGAGATCCCGGATAAAACGCTGCCGGAAATGTTTGCGAATACTGTAAGCAGATTTCCAAGCCACCCACACCTTAAATTCATGAGAAATACCTTAACTTACCGGGAAGTTGATGCCCTGGCCGGCAAATTTGCAGCCGCCCTGGCCGGTTTAGGTCTTAAAAAGGGTTCGCGCTTGGCTTTAAATTTGCCCAACTCCCCGCAGTTTGTATTTTGCTACCTCGGGGCGCTGCGGGCCGGCTGTACCGTCGTCCCATGCAATCCTATCTACACAGAAAGAGAGCTGCAGCACCAGCTAAATGACAGCGAAGCTGAAATAATCGTTACATTAAGCAGGTTTTACCCGCTAATCCGGAAATTAAAAGAGAAGACCAAATTGCGCACAATTATCTCCACCAATATCAAAGAATATTTTCCCGGCTGGCTTAAGCCATTATATACCCTGGCCATGGAGAAGAAAAGCGGCGACCGGGTGAAAATTGAAGCCGGCGATTACCGGCTGCCCGATTTCCTGAAGAAATATGCCGCCGCCCCTATGCCCGATGTCAAGGTGGAGCCTGATTTTCCGGCCTTTATCATGTACACCGGGGGAACTACCGGGCTCCCCAAGGGGGCCATCCTGACCCACAGGAACTTAATTGCCAACGCTATCGCCATTTACAACTGGATACCTGACATGGAAGAGAGCAAAGAGATCGGCGTGGCGCTGCTTCCTTTCTTTCACAGCTACGGCATAAGCACATGCCTCAATCTCTCCCTGGTATATTGCGGCACCCTGCTGCTGATCCCGCAGTTTGACGTAAAGATGCTGCTCCAAAATATCCATAGAAACAGGCCCACCCTCTTTCCCGGTGTGCCCACAATGTACGTGGCCATTATCAATTATCCCCATTTAAAACGGTACGACCTTACTTCACTGCGCATCTGCATCAGCGGCGCCGCTCCTCTGCCCCTGGAGGTGCAGAAAAAATTTGAGGAGCTGACGGGATGCCGCCTGCTGGAAGGTTACGGCCTCACTGAAACCTCGCCGGTCACCCATAACAATCCCATTTACGGGAAGAGAAAGAGCGGCAGCATCGGTGTTCCCATATCCAGCACCCTGGCAAAGATCGTCGATCTAAATGATCCGGACAAGGAGATGCCCATCGGAGAGGCAGGACAACTGGCGATAAAAGGGCCCCAGGTTATGCAGGGCTATCTAAACCGCCCGGATGAGACGGCGGAGGTGCTGCACGACGGCTGGCTTTTAACCGGGGATATCGCCCGGATGGATGAAGACGGGTTTTTCTATATCGTTGATCGGAAAAAGGAGATGATTATCTCCGGCGGTTATAATATTTATCCGCGCGAAGTGGAGGAGGTGCTTTACGCTCACAGCAAAGTAATGGAGGCCGCAGTGGTAGGGCTTCCCGACCCCTACCGCGGTGAGACGGTCAAGGCATATGTTGTTCTAAAAGAAGGCGAAACGGCGACCGAGCAGGAGATAATTGACTACTGCAAGCAACAGCTGGCCAGGTATAAAGTTCCGGGCAGCGTGGAGTTCAGATCGGAATTGCCCAAAAGCCTGGTCGGGAAGGTGTTGAGACGCCTGCTCGTGGAGGAAGAGCTGTCCAAGGCAGAAAAGCCCGGAGCCTGATGTTTATTAACCAGGCCAACAGGAGGTGATTAAACCCGGGAACAATTACGGTGCAAGCAGAATTATTTTGATTAATTTTGCCAATTAAATTTAATCAGGAGGTTGCTGCTGATGACTTTTGAAGAGGTAATGGCGAAACTCAAGAAGAGGGTTGAAGAGGAGGCGGATCCGGCCAAGCTGGCCAACCTGGACGCTGTGTTTCAATTTGAACTTACCGGCGACAACGGGGGCACCTTCCACGCAAAAGTAGCCGATGGAAAAGCCGAGGTTGTCGAAGCGGCCCATGAGAATCCCAACGTAACCATAATCATCTCCCTGGAGGACTTTGCCAAGATGATCGATGGGCAGCTTAACGCCACCTCCGCCTTCATGGCCGGCAAGTTGAAGATCAAGGGCGATATGTCCCTGGCCATGAAGCTGCAGTCCATTGTGGGATAGGAATTGCCTGTCCGGAAAAACCGCCGGAGACGACGCCCCGCTCCTTGATTCCGGCGGGGCGTCTCCCCGTTCACAGCTGCATGAGCTGCACCGGTAAATATAATCAGGAGGTACGAGAATGGATTTTCAATTCACTGAGGAGCAAAAAATGTTCCAGCAGAGCCTGCGGGATATGCTGGAGAAAGAGTTTGCTCCTATCGTCGACGAGCGGGATAGAAAGGGGCCCCTCACCAGAGATGAAGCAATAGGCGTTATGAAAAAGCTAAAACAGGTGGGGGTAGGCCTCGATCCCGAAAGCATTGAGGATCTGCTGGACCCGGTCCTGTTCGGGATTATCGCGGAAGAGTTTGGCCGCGTCTGGCCCAGCCTGCTGCCCCTTTTCGGCATGGGGGCCATCCCCGCCATCTTTGCCCCCTCAGCTTCGGAGGAGGTGCGCAACAGGCTGCTTCCCAGGCTGGAGCGGGGAGAGTTTATCGGCTGTTTCGCCGAGACAGAGCCCGAGGCCGGGTGCGACACCTCCAACCTCGCCACTACTGCCAGGCTGGAGGGAGACTATTATATAGTCAACGGAACAAAATCCTGGATCAGCAACGCCACCATTGCCGATACCGCTTTCGTTGGAGTAAAAGATGCCGATACAGGCAATCACACCTTTCTCCTGGTAGAGAAAGAGATCTCTCCCTTCGAGGCTACCGAGTCGCCCAAGCTGGGCTGGAAAGCGTCGCCCACCGGGGAGATGTTTTTTGATGAGTGCAAGGTCCCCCGAGAGAACGAAATGAGCCTCTTAATGGAGAGAGCTTTTAGCTCCGGCACCCTGAGAATCCCGGCCGGATTCATGAAGCTGCTTACCTCAATGACCCCTGTTACGGCCATGCTGACCATACCAAGGGCCGGCATGGGCCTGGCCTCGGTGGGGATCGCCCAGGCCGCCTTTGAAGCTTCGGTGAAGTATGCCCGGGAGAGAGTCCAGTTCGGCAAGCCCATCGGCAGATTTCAGCTGATCCAGGAGATGCTCTACGAGATGAATGTTTTAATCGAGACAGCCCGGCTCCTGGGATACAAGGCCATGAGCTTAATCGTGGAGGGAGATCCGGAAGCCAGGAAATACTCGGCCATGACCAAAGTATACGGCGGTGAAGCCGCAATAAGGGTGACCAACATGGCCATACAGATTCACGGAGGAATGGGAATATCCGAAGAGATGCCCCTGGAAAGATATTACCGGGACGCGCGAATGATGACCATTCCGGACGGCACCAGCGAGATTATGAAACTGATTAGCGGCTACTCTATCCTGGGCAAGGGCTTCTCCGCTTACCGCTAGCTGGAGAAACTTAAGCTGTATCCCCAAATTGCACGTTTCGACATAACCCGCTGCCCCTCTTCCCCTCCTGCTCCAGGGGGAGAGGGGATATTTCTCTTCCCTGGAGAGGATTTTAACGCTAAACAAATAATTAATTAGAAATAGAAATAGCTAATTGCTATTCTAGGCAACAACACCGCCGCCGGAGGAAGTAAAAGTGACTGAAAAAGCATGCCTTGAAGATGAAAGAATATCCCTGATGACCCCTTCTCCGGAGCTTGCCGCAGAAAAACCCCTTTACCTTACGGGCAATGAGTATCTTTCCCTTCCGGACATCGGAACGGCCGGTGAAATCAGCTCACTCAATGTGCTCCACATGGGCGCCCGCGGCCTGCTCGAATTTAGAGGCGACGAGGAGCGCCCGCTGCTGGCCCCCTATGTCACCGTGGACGGGGAAGAAGCGCTCCTTCCAGATAGGCTGACCTGGCGTTACCGGAATGACTGGATGCCGCATTTCGAAGTCCGGGTTGACGGCCGCTACTCCATCGATGGCCAAATTATTACCCCTCCCGGCCGGCGCGGCGGCTGTTTCCGGCTGCGCCTGACCAACCTCTCGGCCGCCCCGCTTACCGTCGAAATGGGCTGGCGCGGCTGCTGGGGTGAATTCAATCACCTTATCTTTAACCGGCGGCCGGTGAAAGGCGAGCGGAGCGTGGAATACGACAGCTGGACCGGAAGCCTGATCCTGGAAGCGCGCAGCGGCCTTCCCCTGGCTGCCCTGGCGCTGGCCTTGACCGCGGAACAGAAAGAGGAGACTAAACCGCGGTGGGATTATAGCAGCCGGCCCGATGAACCCGTAAGCTACCTGGGAGCAGTAATGATGGAAGCAGCTCCCGGGAGCAGCGCCTCCGTGACTCTTTTTATCGCCGTCAACCTGGAGGCCGACGGCGCCGGAACCACCGCCATGGACCTGAAACGGCACGGCGCAGCGTCGCTGGCCGCAGAGACGGAGCGGTGGCTGGAAGAGCGGCGGATTGATCTTCCCGAACCCGCCGCCTCCGCTCTCCTGAACCGCAACCTCTTTTTCAACTATTTCTACGCCCTGGGGCGGGCCCTGGACGATGATTCGCTGGTGCCGGTAACCTCGCGCAGCCCCCGCTATTACGTTAGCGCCGCCTACTGGAGCCGGGACACGCTCCTCTGGAGCTTCCCGGGCTTGCTGCTGGCAGACAGGAAGATCGCCCGGGAGCTGCTGCTGACCGTCTTCCGGCGCCACCTTAACCGCGCCGGCGAACACGCTCACTATATCAACGGCACTCTCCTCTACCCCGGCTTCGAACTGGATCAGCTTGCCGCCCACTTCCTGGCCCTGGAGCGCTACGAAACCGCAACAGGCGACCTTTCACTGCTCGATGAAGAGATTGTCAACCGGGGGCTGAAGCTGCTGGCCAAAAAAGCGCTGGCCCAGTTTGATCCTCAAAGCGGGCTCTACCGTACCTTTCTTGACCCCTCCGATGATCCGGTGCTCTATCCCTTTCTGATCTACGACAACGCCCTGCTGCAGTGCGCCTTTACCTACCTGGCCTCCCTGCAGGCCGCAGGGCGCTGGGATGATCCCACAGATTTTGCCGGGCTGGCCGGAGCTCTGCAGCAGGAGATCTACCGGCAAGGCACCGTTAAGGGGCCCCACGGTATCATGTTCGCCTGGGCGGTGGATGGAAAGGGGCGCTTCCAGCTTTACGACAATCCACCCGGCAGCCTGCAGCTGCTTGCTTTCTACGGATTCTGCTCTCCCGAGGACCGTGTTTTCCGGAATACAGTGTCCTGGATCCGTTCTTCAAACAACCCGTACTTTCATGTAGAAGGCCCTTTTGCCGAGGCCGGATCGCAGCATGCCCCAAACCCCTGGCCGCTGGCCGCCTGCAACGATATTCTCGCCCTCAACGAGGGAGGTGTCGATTTTCTCCTTCGCGCCCCCATGGACAACGGCTTCTGCTGCGAGACGGTCCACCCCCAAACCGGGCGGGCCTCTACGGGTGCGGCCTTCGCCTCCGCCGCCGGTTTCCTGGCCCACGCCCTCTGTTGGATCAACCGTAATAAATCAGGTTAGAATTTAAAAGTTCCAATCCGAACCAAATGCAGGCTTAATCTCCTGCAGCTTCCTCAAATCTTTGACTTTCTTCCAGCACGCTGTAGATATGCGGGAAATAACGCCGGTAGAGCACGGGGTTGCTGTCGCGCCAGGGATGATCGCGGCGCAGCTCCTGCAGCGCTTCCAGGTCCATCTCCGCCACGGCCATGCCCTCTTCTTCAGGTGATTCCACCTCGGCCAGCACGCCGCTGCCGCCGGGGGTCAGCTCCGCGGGAGCAAAAATCCCGGCCCGGCCTGTAAATTCAAATCCCAGCAGTTTCCCAACCAGGGCGCTTTTAATTCCATATACGGGGCACTCCTGGACCCGCGGCCAGATCCCGCGCAGGGCCAGCCAGTAATTGTAGGGTTCTGGATTGGCGATGGGGATGATCACGATCTCTGCGCCCTGCAGCTCGAGAATGCGAAAGGTTTCAAAAAAGGTCGCATCCATGCATACCGGCGCAGCGATCTTGCCCGCCGCGGT
Source organism: Bacillota bacterium (assembly GCA_012510625.1). Taxonomy (GTDB): domain Bacteria; phylum Bacillota; class Dethiobacteria; order DTU022; family DTU022; genus JAAZIN01. Next base: position 2,862 of record JAAZHP010000025.1, on the reverse strand, counting down.
CTCAAAAAGATTGAATTCCCTGCCGGCGGAGATCCCCCACTCCACTTCAATGGGCATGAGGTGAACCTTGTCCTGCGTCCCGATGAGCTTCCCGTCAGGGCCGTAGAGGAAGGCGCGGTTGACCACCCTCTCCCCGTCGGGCAGCAGGAAGCTGCCGGCCATAAGGTAGATGCCGTAGGAAGCGGCAAGGCTGGAGTAAAGGGTCTCCAGGAATGGAGCCATCACCGGGCCGGCATAGCGGATTACTTCGGCCACGGTGATTTCCGGAGCACCGGCGGCGATAGGCGGCGCCTCCGGCTCTCCATCAGAAAGCGTCTCCCCCACTTCTTCTAGGCCGGGGAGGAAACCCAGAAGCGGGAGATTGTTGTCTTCGGGAAATGCGACCAGCTGTGCGCCTGCAGCGGCAGCCTCCGCAACCCGGCGGTGCATCTCTGCAGCATAATCGAGAGGTTCCTTGAACAGCCTGATCTTAACCTGCAAGGCGGCAGCCTTAAGGCGGCGGCCCTCCACGGGAGGAGCGGGCCGTCTCTCTTTAACCAGGGCCGAAAGCTTTCTTTTAAGCCGCGCCGGGCGGCAGATCCAGTAGAGATACTGCCGGAAAAGCCTCTCTTTCCATCCGTCAAGGGCCATCTTTCAAACTCCTCCTCCTTCCATATCCTGCCGGCTGGAGCCGTTAAGTTTTTACCGGTAAAGTTCAGGCAGCCGGCCCCGGTAGGCCTCCGGGCGCAGCAGCTTCAGCAAGGGGTAATCGCTCTTGATTCTGCGGCGGTCCGCTTCTCGCAGCTCCGCCGCAGCAAAGGGTTTCCCGGCCGCTTCTCGATCCAGGTATCCCGTAAAACCGGGAGTTATTTCGCAGGGGCCGATCACCGCGCATTGCCCGCCAAAGGCACGGTTGCCCATACTTCTCCCGAGCTGCGCCTCCACCGCCCAGAACTGGTTCTGCTGCACCTGGGCCCAGATCCCCGCCGGCTGAAAGGCAAGTTCACGGCCGGCGGCAAGAGCTCCGCAATGGACTACCAGATCGGCACCCTCCAGGGCCAGGATGCGGCCCACCTCGGGATGGCGGGCGTCGGTTCCTATAATCAGGCCCGTTTTCATTCCGGCCAGGTCAAAAAGGGACAGCTCCCCGCCCCTGCTCAGGCCAAGGCCGCGCTCTTCACGGTTGAGGTGGGCCTGCCGCTGCCGGCCCATGTTCTTGCCGTCCGGCCCGAGAAGGTAAGATGTAATAAAGAAGCGCCCGCCCTCTTCTTCAACCGTTGTCCCCGGCACCAGGTAAAGCCTGTTTTCCACGGCCAGCCTGCCGTGCAGTTGAAGGTATTCTTCGTTCCAATCCTTTGATTTCTGCATGAAGGCCTTGAAAGAATCGGGGAAATCGCTTATCTCTCCCAAGTGCCCTTGCGCCGCGCAGAGTAAAAAGGAGGTGTGCGCCGGCAAAACGGCCAACCTCACCTGCAGCTTTTTAAGCAGCGAAGTCAAGGCGGCGGCGTAATCCGCGGGTTCTCCCAGCGGCAACCCGGCGAGAGAGAGCGCCGCGACTCTCATGGGACCAGCTCCCTTCGTAAAAGCTGCTATTACGGCGGCCACGAAATTAATGCGGCCATTCAATTGTTAATTTCTTCATTCTGCCGCCCATTCCTCCATAAGCCGGCTCAATCTTGGAAAAGGCTAGTCGGGCGGCCAGGCCAAAATCCCCTTAAATCCCCCTTTAGAAAAGGAAGTATTTAAGGTTCGGCACCAATTGACCATTGTCAAAACAGCGCCTAGGTGGGCGCAGAAGCCCGTTTCGGGCGGGCGTGGAAGCCCGCCCCTACGCATCATGGGCGAAGCGAAGGATCGTTAATTTTCTCCCCCCTTTGGAAAGGAGGACCGGGGCGAATTTAAATGCTTATTTTTTGAGAAAAAGGCCTCGCTGTCATGGCGAGGCCTCTGGGTTATATTTTTTAAATTGGATTTTTTTACGATTGGACATCAACATTTTTGCGGGCAAAAAGGTAGTAGACGTTATAGCCGGCGACTATTAATCCCAGAACCAGGTTGTTCCAGGCCAGCGTGGATTCCGTTAGAATATTGGTTGCATTGACCAGGGCCAGCCAGAGCCCGACCACAATGTGGATAACGTGAAAGGTGGTCATCATTTTCATCTCCCCCCCTTCGTGGCCAATGATCAGTCCTCCCGGTCGGCCTCAGACGGCGCGTGTTCTAGAAGAGTGACTGGATAAAGGGAAAGAGGTAGCGAGAGAGGAAAAAGAGAACCACGATCAGACCGATCAGCCAGGCTCCGTACTTAATCGCCGCATATCCCAGCCCTACCATTTTGCTTTCATCAAACTCATTCATATTCGTTTTCCCCACCTTAAGTTGATTTACCTTTAGTTTGCAGATCCAAGAGCTCATTTATACCCGCCCGTGGATAAGAGCGGAGAGGCTAGCAAAAAATATGATTAGAAACGCGAAAGGGGGGAAAATAGTGGCCAAAAAATATAATCGGGGGCGGCAGCAGAAGCGGAATATTGACCGCAGCAAGCTTGAGAAATACCGCGAGGAGGTAGCGCGGGAGCTGGGCGTAGAGCTGCCTGAGAAAAAAAAGAAGACGGTTTCCCGGGGAAATACGTCTACTTATAAAGTAGACGAAGACGACCGGTTGCACTAAATCCAGGCTTGAGAAAGTCAGTCTCAGCTAATGCCAGGTTCAGGGGCTGACTTTCTTCTATATCAAGATTAGGAAAGCTTTTCTTATAAGGAATTGCTGTTTTGGAGATCCTTCGCTTCGCTTAGGATGACATAACGATGTTTAGTCCGGCATAAAAGCTAATCCCTACATTATAAAGCCCGGGAAATATCTCACCTCTGACTTCTCACTTC
>JAAZHP010000230.1 GCA_012510625.1 Bacillota bacterium | reverse complement strand
GTATGATTACCGGTATTTTGCAGGCAAGGTCTTTTGGGAGTTCCGGAACATTGACTATGTTTTCACGGATTTCCCGGAAACAGTCGAGACCAATTTTATTAAGCGTTCTCTGACCCTGGAAAGGTTATCCCTGGTTACGGAATATGATCCTTCTCTTGTGGCCAATGACCTGGCCATAGAAGAGGATATCGAGAGTATTGTTTCCTGGAGCATTCACCAGTTGGAAAATAACCCGCTGAACAGCGTCTATTTATATTATCTTAAAGCTTATTATCCGGTGGAGGATCGGCTTGCCTTTTTAAGGCAAAGACTTGGGGAACGCCCTGTACTTGTTGACTGGCACAGGTTCTATCAAGATGATATGTATAAAATGGCGCCGGAACATGACCTGGCCGCCGAATATACCGCTTATCTTGCGGATCAGCCGGGGGATTCCTCTTTGCAGTATCTGCTGGGAAGAGTAATGGCAGATCCGTTTGAGTCGGAGAAAATCTACTTGCAGTCGGTAGAAAACGACAACCCCAGCCCCTATGGCTACTATGGCCTGGCCTATCTTCTAACAAGCAGGGGCGATTTTGCCGGGGCGAAAAGCTATCTGGAAAAAGGCCTGGCGCTGATGCCCGATGTTTTTGATTTTACATGGCTCGAAAAAGAGCTCCTGTGGGCGCTGGGGAAGTATGACGAACTGCTTGCGCGAGTGGAGGAGCAGATGGAAATCCAGCCCTACAATATTGACCTGGTGGAGGAATCCATTTGCCTCTACGCCGCAAAGGGAGACTCAAATTACGCTCTGTATGCAATCGAGGAATTTATGCTGCTCATCGATGACGGATCTGCAGAAGACTACGGCATCGTGAACAGGTATTTACAGGCAGTGGCAGCGTATGCCGGGGGGGAATTGGATGAATACCTGCAGCTGCTGTCAGCTGTAGACAGAGAACGCTTCGCTTTCGAAATCTCGTTAACCTCGGGGCATCTGGCTGGCGCCTTGAGCTTTCTTGACCAGGTGGAGCACGCAAGCGCTACCGATTATCTGCTGCTGTATATCGCTGCAAAAAATCAGGGTGAAGATGAGATGGCGGATTCATCTCTGCAAAAAGCGCTGGATATGCTTGACAACAACCCGGATGAACACTACTTTGCGCTCTGCTTGGCGGGCAGCACCGAGCCAGCGCCGGATAAAATAACCCATCTGGCAATGCTCCCTTATGATAAAAGCATCCTGTTAACCGCTCTGGGGGTGAAATACCCCCAGCATCGTTCGCAGTTCTTTGCACTGGCAGATAAGTTAAACAATTACCCGAAATTCCCCTATCATTTTTTGAAAGATATTCATCGAAGCTAATGGCGAAGCCGTACGACTCTTACGAACTTAAACACTGATAACAAGAGAAGCCGGTAGTTTTAAAGCCGGCTTTTCTCGTTTGATGGAATGCTAAAAGTTGATACCGATGAGGGGGTAGAACCAGTTGTAGAATGAGAGCAGCAGCTCAGTAGGGGTGGAGATGGGGACGCCGGTGGAGATCAGGAGGGCGTAGAGCGTGGCGATGATCCAGATTACCGCAAACCCGGCCAGTTCCGGCCATCTCTTCCCGTTGACCAGTGCGGGAACCTGGAGCAGTGCGATTAATATCATTATCAGTCCAACCCAGATTACCATAGCGGAAGCCTCCTATAAAGGATCTTTAATCAATCCGGCACGGAGAATGACGAAGTTAACTTTAAGGTCAATCTTTAGGCGGGGGAAGATCTCTTCGTCCCACCGGGGTCCGATTTTTTCCCACAGGCGCGGATTTTTACGGTAGATCAGGTTGCCGAAGCCGAAGATGTCAGACTTCAGTTCCTGGGCGCGGCTGAGGATATCCTCAATGCGGTTGCGCGCCGTCGTTGCGGCCCGCCTCTCCAGGGAGCGGGTCAGTTCGCTCTCGTCGCTCAATATTTCATGGCCGTCGAATTCCGTGACGCGGCCGTAAAGTTTAACCTCCATTTTGATTTTCCAGTTTTTATCATCGCCGCTTAGGCTCATTTTGGCCTTGTGGCTGTGCACTTCAATGTTGACATTGCTTCCCGTAGCGGGCGACTCAATAACAAAGTTGGAGCGGAAAGCGCGGCCGGTGGCAAAAGCCCAGCCCTGTGTCTGCCTGGCATTGGCCCATCCGACCATGCGATCGCCCCGGAAGAGGGCGCTGCCGCCGATGCGGGCCGGCGGTGCAATGCCGGCTTCGCCGCCTTTCTCACCGCTTTTCTTTTCGCTTTCGAGAACCTCCAGCCTTCCGGCGAGCATCTCCTGGCCCGGTTGAGAGAGGACGACCAAGAGCTCGTTTAGATTTCGCTCCGGAAAGATGCCCCTTTCAAAGCGGGTGGTCACGATAAAGCGGTCCATGCCCCGCCCTCCGGTCTCTTCTAGTGGAAAATCAGCCTCCATTATTTGGCGGAGATCGCCGTCAATTACCACCGGTTTGACGATAAGGCGGAACTGCCGCTCCCGCTCAAAGAGATCGAAGATATCTTTGAGTCCCCGCCGGGCCAGGTTTTCCGAGAAGAGAACTACCCGGCAGTGGGCCCAGAAAAGCTCGCGGCTGGAAACCTCGATGAGGTTGCGAATGGCTTCGAAGGGGGTCCGTCCCTTTGCATCCACTGTCCAAAAGGGTTTTTTACCGCCGGCGCCGCCTCCTCCTCCGCCGTCTCCGCCGGCTCCGCCCAGGGCGATGGGGTTGGCCAACTGGGCGAAAACCTGGTAGAGGCCGCGCTCCTGGTCATAATCGAAACCCACCGCCAGGACTATGCCCAAAAGCTCCGGTTCGCGCCGGTTCCAGCAGCCGGTGCAGCAGCTTCCGGTCATGAGGGCAATAAGCAGCAGCGTCAGCGCCAGCCGCTTAAGGCGCACCGGATCGCCCCCTTGAAAGCCGCCGCAAAAAATAAGCGATCCAGAGGATGGTAAATGGCACGATTATGATAATCAGGGCATAAGGAGCGAAAAACAGGGGCTTGAAAAACTCGAGCAGCTGAAAAACATTTTTTGAGACTTGGATTCCAAAGGCAGTCCAGATTACTGCCATGGGCAGGATCAGGGGGCGGTAATTACCCAGGCCCATTACCTGTGAAAGGCCTTTGGCGCCGCAGTAAAGGTAGATTGCCACCTCGACAAAGAGGCCCAGTCCCCAGGCGAAGACCGCCAGCGCTTCAATTCTATCGATGAATTCGCTGAGGGTGATTACCCGGACCATGCCGAATATTGGGAAGACGGTTTGTGCGCCCCGAACCGGCCCGAGAATGGCTACCGTTACGATAGCAATGGGGATCAAGATGGCGCTGCCTCCGGCCAGGGCCCACACCGCGGTTCGCAGGGCCCGCTTGGGTTCGTTGGTTGAAGGAGCCAGTATTGTCAGGACCAGGTACTGCACCGTGAACAGGGCCGGCGTTATGGCTCCTCGAAGAATCGGGCCGGCGCCCCGAGCGCAGACAGGCTCGAGATTGACCAGCATTGTTTGCAACTGGGGGAGCGGTATGAGCAGGCTGCCGATGATCATCAGAAGATAAATGGGAAAAAGCAGGTCGGCGGCCCGCCCGATGACCTCAATTCCGGCATAGGCCGCCGCGGCTGAGGCGATGACCATGGTTCCAATTAAAAAGACAAGGGGGGTATCCGGCAGTAAGACAGTTATCAGCATATTGGCGTAGGTGCGCGCTTCAATTGCGGCCATGTGCAGAAAGATCCACAGGATAACCATGCTCAGCGCCTTGCCTGTCCAGCGTCCGACCAGCATTTCGCTGTACTGGGTTACGGTTAAATCGGGGAAGCGGGTGCCGAGACTGCCGAAGAAGAGCAACAGCAGAGCCGCCGGGAAAAACTGGACCATGCTGGAGATCCAGGCATCCTGGAGGGCGTCGGCGGTGGTTAGTACCGGCAGGAAGGCCACGGCTATATTGCAGCGGATCATAAAGAGTATGAAATAAAGCTGGCGATTGGCTATTTTTTCCATATCTAATTATTTTTCTCCTCTTCGGGATCCTGTCCGGGCGCCGGCTTCTGCCCCGAGGGCTGGCGCAGCGGCTCACGCCCGCCAATCAGCTTGGGACGGGTTCGCATCCCCCACCACCAGAAAGCAATAAACGAGTCTTTTAGGTCGGACAGGATTAAAGGAGCCAGCGGGCTGAGATAGGGCACGCCAAAAGTACGCAGGCTGCAGAGGTGAACCAGGGTTAGCAGCAGGGCAAATTGCAGGCCGAAAAGCCCGAAAGTGGCTCCGAAGATGGTAAAGGCGAAGCGGATCAGCCTGAAGGCTACGCTCAGGCTAAAAGCAGGCGTGGTGAAGCCGGCGATGGCGGTTAGAGCCACAACAATTACTACTCCCGGCGAGACCAGGCCGGCGCGAATGGCGGCATCGCCCAGGATCAGAGCGCCCACAATGCTGATGGCCGGGCCGATAGCCGGCGGAAGCCGGAGCCCGGCTTCGCGCAGCATCTCGAAGATCAGCTCCAGGATCAGCATCTCGGCGAGAACCGGAAAGGGGACCCCTTCGCGGGAGCTGATAATACGCAAAAAAAGTGACGTCGGCAGCAGCTCGGGATGAAAGGTAACCACGCCGACGTAGATCCCCGGCAGGACCAGGGAGATGATCAGGGCGGCGTAGCGCAGCAGGCGGATGAAGATGCCGAAGGGCAGGGGCTCAAAATATTCATCAGGCGCCTGCATGAACATGGGCAGCTCGGTGGGCACGATCAGGGCAAAAGGTGTCCCGTTGGCCATGATCGCCACCCGCCCTTCCAGCAGGGAGGCGGTAACCTTATCCGGTCTTTCGGTGCGGTAAGCTTGTGGGAAAAGCGTATAAGGGTTATCTTCAATATAATGTTCAATGTAACCGGTTCCTAGAACGGCGTCGAGATCGATCTGCTGCAACCTGGAGCGCACTTCGCGGACCAGTTTATCCCGGGCCAGCCCCTTGATATAGAGCAGGGCCACCTCGGTGCGGCTGAGGCGGCCCAGGGTTATGGTTTCAATCCAGAGCTGGGGGATGGGGAGGCGTTGCCGGATCAGGGAGGTGTTGACCCGCAGGTTTTCGATAAAGCCGTCGCGCGCCCCGCGCAGGGTGGTCTCGTTATCCGGTTCGCTCACCGGCCTGATTACGGGGTTGCGTGTATCACAGATCAGCGCGCCCGGGCTGCCGTCGAGGAAGAGGGCGGCTCCACCGCGGGAGATTCCGGTGAAGAGATCGGCGATGTTGTCTACCTGGCTGGTCTCATCGGTTGTGAGGAGCTTCTCCCGGGCAATTTCCAATCCCCGGCCCTTTTTCAGTGTAATCTTCAGCTTCTCCGATTCTATGATCAGGGTGCGGATGATCTCCTCGGCTGATCTCCTGTCGATGAGTCCATCCAAATAGACCAGGGCGCCGGGCAGATCGCCGGCGGTGAAGCGCCGCAGGCTGATGTCGTAGCTGAAGCCGCCCCTCTCTTTAATTTTCTGCAGGTTGGCTTCAAGACTTTTGCCCAGCTTTTCTTTGGCCGCCTTATCCTGCAGGACGCTGATATCCTCATCGGCGCCCCGCGGCAGGGCTCTTCTGTTTTTCCCAAACAAGTTTTTCAGCCGCTCGAACAGAGATGTCACCCTTTCGCTTTTATTCTCTATCTCTGTCTGGAAAATATGTAAACGCGCCGGAACGGGGCCAGGATAAAAAATGTCGAATAGACTATAAAAATAAAATAAAAAATGTTAAAATTATAAGGGAGCTAAATGGGCAGACGCCGGTTCTGTTGGACGTACTTTTGGACAAGGCAGGCAGCTTTTCCCGCCCCGGCCTTGGAGATGGTAAAATATCAAAAAGAATGGGGGAGAATAGTTGTTGAAGCTTAACGGTCAATCGGAGGTCACGAGGATTGAGAGTGTGCTGGTTAAACATGTCCGGAACGCCTGGTTGAGCCAGGATCATATCGACTCCTGGTGGCGCAAGCTCTACTATCCGGCCCGCCCTGACTATAAAAAGGCGGAAGAGGAATACGAGCATTTTGTCGGCTTGTTGAAAGAGCATATCCCGCAAGTTTATGAACTGCCTGCAAACGAAAAAGTTACCCCCGATTCCCTCTATCCGCGCGATCCGGTGGTGATCACCAAGGAAGGAGCCGTTCTCTTAAATATGGGCAAGGAGCAGCGCCGGAGCGAAGCGGAAGCGATCGGCGAGTATTGCAAGGAGCAGGGGATTCCTATTTTAGGTTCCATTACTGCGCCGGGAACGATGGAAGGCGGTGACCTGCTCTGGTTCGATGAAAGGACGCTGGCTGTGGGCTTGAGCTACCGCACCAACCGCGAGGGGGTGCGCCAGCTCCGGGAGCTGACCAAGGGATTTGTGGACCAGATCATGGAGGTGCCGATGCCGCACGCTAACGGTCCCGAGGAGTGCCTGCACCTGATGTGTATTATAAGCCCTATAGATGTGGACCTGGCAGTGGTCTATTCCCCCTTGATGATCGTGCCGTTTCGCAATTACCTGCTCGAAAGAGGGATCAAGCTGATTGAAGTGCCGCCGGAAGAGTATGTGAGACATGGCTGCAACATCCTGGCTTTTGCGCCCCGCAAATGCATTATGGTTGAGGGCAATCCGCGGACCCAGGAGGCGCTGGAGAAAGAAGGGGTCGAGGTTCACACCTACCCCGGAGAGGAGATCTCCATAAAAGGCGGCGGCGGCCCGACTTGCCTGACCAGGCCGCTCTTTAGAGGTTGAAAGCGCAGGTTTTTTCATCCTGTAGGGGCGGTGCATGCCCTTCCCGAACCTTAACCGAGAGTCAAAGCCGCCGTC
>JAAZHP010000229.1 GCA_012510625.1 Bacillota bacterium | reverse complement strand
GCGCCGGGGAACGTATAATCAATCATGTATTCACCGGGCTTGGCAGACAGTTGCATTAGAAAGTGTTCGATGAAGGGGAGCATTAGGCAGCGAAGTGGCGCTTGCAGAGAGCCGGCGGGCGGTGCAAGCCGGCAGGCCGGCGGCTGCTGAACTCGCCCCGGAGAAGCGGCGGTGAAACACCAGTAGCCGCCGCCGCGGGCCGGCGTTAAGGTTTGAAGAGGGCGGCAATACATGGGGCTGTAGCGCAGGTGGGAGCGCGCTTCCTTGGCATGGAAGAGGTCGCGGGTTCGACTCCCGCCAGCTCCACCATATTGCATGCCAAAAAGGGTGGTACCGCGGGAAAACTCGCCCCTTACCGGGCGGGTTTTTTTCTTGCCGGAAGCCGCCGATCATTTTACAGTGGGGGGTAATTTTTAAGAGATGCAGGGTTACGAACCCCGGGAAATTGAACCGAAATGGCAGCGGTTGTGGGAGGATGAGCAATTTTACCGGGCTCCGGTAGATCCTTCCCGGCCGAAATACTATGTCCTGGAGATGTTTCCTTATCCTTCGGGGAAGCTGCACATGGGCCATATGCGGGTTTACTCCATCGGCGATGTCCTGGCTCGCTTCTTGCGGATGCGCGGCTACAACGTGATCCATCCCATGGGCTGGGATGCCTTCGGCCTGCCCGCGGAGAACGCGGCCATTGATAACCGCGTCAGCCCGGAAAAGTGGACGGAGCGGAATGTGACCCAGATGAAGCGGCAGCAGCAGCGGCTTGGTATCAGCTATGACTGGGATAGAGAAGTCAATACCAGTTCTCCCGATTACTATCGCTGGACCCAGTGGCTTTTCCTATTGATGCACCGGCGCGGGCTGGCTTACAAAAAGCGGGCCGCGGTGAACTGGTGCCCGCGCTGCCTGACCGTGCTGGCAAACGAGCAGGTGGAAGCCGGACTCTGCTGGCGCTGTGAATCCGAGGTGGAGCAGCAGGAGCGGGAGCAGTGGTTCCTGCGGATTACCGATTATGCCGATCGGCTGCTCAATGACCTGGCCTTGCTTGAAGATTGGCCCGAGCGGGTCAAGGTGATGCAGCAGAACTGGATCGGGCGCAGCGAGGGCGCCGAGATATCTTTCCGGGTGCAGGAATTTCCCGAAGAAGAGATCCGCGTCTTTACCACTCGCGCAGACACTCTTTTCGGAGTGACCTACATGGTCCTGGCGCCGGAGCATCCCCTGCTGCCGAAGCTGGTAAAGGGAACAAGGCAGGAAAAAGAGATCCTGGAATTTGCCGCCCGGATTAGAAGGGAAAGTGAAATTGAAAGAACCTCGGAGGATGCGCCGAAGATCGGACTTTTTACAGGCAGACATGCCGTCAATCCTCTTAGCGGTGAAGCCGTTCCCATCCTGGTGGGGAACTACGTGATCATGACTTATGGCACCGGCGCGGTGATGGGAGTGCCGGCACACGACGAGCGGGACTACCAGTTTGCCCGCAGCTACAAGCTGCCCATCAAGCCGGTAATCCAGGCTCCCGGGACTGAAACAGGCGGCGGAGCGGCAGCCTCCGGCGGAGCCTACACCGGCGAGGGCAGGATGATAAATTCCGGCGAATTCAACGGACTCTCCTCTATTGAAGGAAGGAAGAGGGTTACCGGGAAGCTGCGTGAGCTGGGATGCGGCGATTTCAAGGTGACTTACCGCCTGCGGGACTGGTTGATTTCGCGCCAGCGCTACTGGGGAGCGCCCATCCCGGTAATCTACTGTGGTCGCTGCGGCACCGTTCCTGTTCCGGAAAAAGATCTGCCCGTTCTGCTGCCTCCGGCAGCGGATCTCTCCGGAGACCGGGTGCCTCCTCTTTCCAGGTATGAATCTTTTGTGAATACCTCCTGCCCCGGCTGCGGCGGGAAGGCCCGGCGCGAGACTGACACGATGGATACATTTATCTGCTCCTCGTGGTACTTTTTACGCTACACCAGCCCGCATCACACTGCTTTCCCTTTTGATAAAGAAGCGGCGGATTACTGGATGCCGGTGGATCAGTATATCGGCGG
>JAAZHP010000228.1 GCA_012510625.1 Bacillota bacterium | reverse complement strand
TCAATTCTGATTTGGAATCGATTCGATTCCATGGGGCAAAACAGCTGTTGGTTCGGTTGGGTCAACTGCCGGGATTAATATATTATCCCCCCGCCAGTAGAAAGCTGATGAAGAAACTGTCGCCGTCATGCAGAACGTTTTCAAGCCCTTCCAGGGTATCGATATCCCTCCCGTTTAAAAGAAACCTTAGCCCCTTGCGGAGCTCTCTCTTTTCATTCTGGTAAATCATATTTCTGAGATCCTCGCCAAAACTATCGGCGAGGATCTCCAGCAGCTCCCGAACCGTTGTGCCTTTGGGCACCGCAATCTCATTATCCCCATCTCTGTTCCTCAATTTGCCGGTGATAACGGCTCCACCTACTTTTACAGTTATCATAGCTTAACCTCCCTTTGTAGATGAATTAAAGCTGCCCGTTCTGAAGCTTTACTGTCAACTTATTTTATCATTTATGCAGCCGCTGACCGGTGAATTAAGTTATACTTCTTTGGAAAGTAATAAGGCTTTATATAAAGGGTGTCCTTTATTGCGTTAGCAGAATGGAAAAACAGCAGGAGTTGGTTGAGAATGGATAGAAGGAGATAAATGATTGAAATGTTGCGCCGTCAAAGAAAAGAATGGAGGTTGAGCCAATGTCTCAGAAACTGCTCGATGCCATTTTAGAAAAGAAGGACCTGGAAGCAGTGGCAGCTGTTGAAAAGATGCTTGCAGAGGGCTACGATCCCAATAAAGTATTGGCAACCTGCCAGCAAGCCATGGAGATCGTGGGGAAACGGTTCGAGGAGAAAGAATTTTTTTTGCCTGATCTAATTATGAGCGGAGAAATCATGAAGAAAATCATGGAGGTAATCAAACCCTGGCTTAAAGATTCTTCAGATGATAAGAAGTCTGCTGGAAAAATCGTGTTTGGCACTGTAGAAGGTGATATTCACGATATCGGGAAAGATATCGTTATTTTTATGTTGGAGGTCAACGGCTTCCGCGTTTATGACATCGGAGTAGATGCCTCTCCCCAAAAGTTCGTGGACAAAATAAAAGAGGTGAATCCTGATATTGTTGGCTTAAGCGGTTTCCTGACCATCGCCTTCGATTCCATGAAAAAGACGGTGGAAGCCATTGAGCGGATCGGGTTGCGAGACAAGGTAAAGATTATGATCGGCGGGGGCACAGTTACAGAAGAGATAAATGATTATGTCCGGGCCGATGCCTATGGAGAAGATGCCATAACGGCGGTAGCCCTATCCAAAAAGTGGATGGAGGAGAAATAGTATGACGCAAACCAATGTGAAGTTAAAAAGGATAGCAGATGCTGTTGAATTGGAGGTTCCTGACAGGGTGCCCATCTTCCTGCAGCCTAATTATTTGCCGGCAAAAATAGCGGGCCTGACGTACAGAGATCTCTATTACAATCAAGACGAATATCTGGACGCCCTTCGCCGGCTCCTAATTGACCTTGACCCCGACCTTTTCCTGCCTGGAGATACGCCTGTCGTCGCCCCCGGACCAATTAATGACCTTTGGGGCACTGTACAGATTAAATGGCCTGGGCATGGCATCGGGGTAAATGTAAGCCATCAATTTGTTGAAGGCGAATATATGAAGCAGGAAGAGTACGACCATTTTCTTGATGATCCAACAGACTTTTTGATCCGGGTCTATACCCCCAGGATTTTCAAGAAGATGGCGGGGTTGAGCATGCTTCCACCTTTGATCAACTTATCCCTGGGCTGCTATTTCGGGGCAGCTATGGCCAACTTCTTCAGTACCCCTCCTATAGCGGCAGCTTTGGAGGCCATGCAGGCGTCCGCCAAGACGGGAGCCGAATGGACCATGAAATTTTCCAGGTTTCACCAGGAGATGGCTGAGTTGGGCATCTATGCATCCCATGCAGCTACGGCCATGGTCCCCTTTGATATAATTTCAGATATGCTCAGGGGCATGAAGGGCTCCATGATGGATATGTTCCAGGTTCCTGAAAAACTGCTGGCTGCCCAGGAAAAACTCTATCCCTCTGTCCTGGAAGGCGCTGTTCAGGTGGCAAAAGTGACAGGCAATCCCCGGGTCTTTATTCCTCTCCACCGGGGAGCGGACGGTTTCATGTCTCCCAAACAGTTTGAGCTATTCTACTGGCCCATGCTGAAGAAGCTTATCCTGGACCTGATCGATGAGGAATTAACCCCCCTGCCTTTCTTTGAAGGGGTTTATGAGCAGCGGCTTCAGTACCTGGCGGAGCTGCCCAAGGGAAAGGTTATCGGTTGGTTTGACCGTTCCGATCTTTCCCAGGTTAAAGCCGCCCTCAAAGATACCATGTGCATCGCCGCGGGCATGCCTGTGTCCCTCCTGCAGACCGGAACCCCTGAGACTGTCAAGGAGTATACCAGGAAGATCATCGATACGGCAGGCGGAGACGGCGGGCTGATTATGGCTACAAATACGGTGTTGGACGAAGCCAACCCGGAACTGATCAAAGTATGGGTTGATTATACGAAAGAATACGGAAGATACGTGTAAGCCCCGGCAAAAGCGGTCCAAGCGAATGAGACCTCCCACGGCACCTGGCCGTA